>NZ_JBAKHL010000025.1:0-90799 GCF_036902715.1 Micromonospora sp. CPCC 205546 | reverse complement strand
GGGGGACCGGACGGGGCCGCGGGCGGCGTCACGGCAGGCGGGGACGACACCGGGGCCGCCGTCGCCGGCGGCGCCGGCCTGGGGGCCGGAACGACGGAGGCCACCCCGGCCGCCGCCTGCGGGGCGGGACGCGGCGGCACCGGTGTGGCGGGACCCGGCGCCGCCGGCGGTTGGGCCCGTCCCGAGGGAGGCGCCCAGGGAGACCGCGGCGACGCCGGTGCGGGGCGCTGCGCCGGGACGACCGGGGGCGGCGGCACAGGTACCGGCGGCACCTGAGGGGCGGCCGTGGGCACCGACGGCACGACCGGGGGCGGCGGAATGGGCACCGCCGGGGCGTACGGCGGCTGCGCCGGCGCGGCCGCCGAGGGCGGCACGGCCGGAGGCGGGGGTACGGCGGCGCGTGCCGAACCCGGCGGAGCGGGCACGACCGGCGGCGGCGGGATGGTCGGCGGCGGGGGGATCCGCTGCGCCGGAGCAGCGTACGGGGTGGCCTGTCCCCGCCCCGGTGCATGCGGCGCCTGTGGTGAGGCGGGCACCTGGGGCGGCATCGGCGGGGCCCACGCCTGCCGGGGCGGAACGGGCACCACCGGCGGAGGCGGCACGTCGCCCCCCTGCGGCGGAGGCGGAACCTGTGCGACCTGCGGTGGGGGCGGAACCTGTGCGGCCTGGGGTGGGCCCGGGTACGGCTGCGGTGGTGCGGGCGGCACCTGCGGCGCGTGGCCGGCCGGGCGGGGCGGCTGCGGGGACGCCGCAGGGTGCGGCGCCGGGGCGACGGGGGCGGCCCGTCCCACGCCGCGTACGCCCGCAGCGGGTGGAGGCGGCGGGGTGTGCGGAGCCGCCGGTGCGGCCGGCGGGGTGCTCGCGACGTGTGGCGTCGGGTGCGCGGCCAGTGGCTGCGGGGGGCCGGCGGCGGCGGGCTCGTGCGGTCGCCAGGTGGTGGAGAGCACCGCCAGCGACATGGTCGGCTCGGAGAGCACCGACATGTCGGGCCGGACGGCCGGCGGGGCGGGCTGAGGGGCGGGAGCGGCGTCGCCGAGATACTGCCGTGCCGTGCGTACCGCAGGGTGGTCGACGCCGAGCACGGCGGGCCCGAGGGTGGCGATGCGGGTGTAGTTGCGGCGCGCCTCGTGCCGGTTGCCCAACTCGTCCGCCACCGCGGCCAGCTCGAAGGAGAGCGCCAGCATCAGCGGGTCGGACGGTGGCCAGAGGCGCTCGCCGGCGGCGAACGCCTCCTCCAGCACCCGTCGGGCGGCACCCGGGTCGTCCGCCTCCCGGTGCAGGCGGGCCAGCAGGTGCGCGGTGCTCAGCACATCCGGGTGGTCCTTGCCGTACGGCGGCCGGGCGGAGCCGACGGCGTCGTTGAGCAGCCGGCGGGCGGAGTAGAGATCGCCCGCGGCGCGCAGGGCGAGGGCCCGGTGCTGCACGGCGGCCAGGGGAGAGGGATGGGACACGTGGCCATGCTGCCGCGTGAGGCCCGTCGGACGCTACCCAGCCCCTCCGGTTTGCCACGCTTCGCCCGGGGCGAGACGCCTTCTGACCTGCGTCGGTCCATCGGCCGGAAGTCGATGTGCATGATCCACCCGAGGCGTGTACAGTAACTCCCCGTGCGGCCCACCAGGGCGGCCGACGGGTGGAAGATCGCCTCGGTCGACACGGTAGGCTGGACGAGCAGGTCCGGGTGGCGGAATGGCAGACGCGCTAGCTTGAGGTGCTAGTGCCCGTATAGGGCGTGGGGGTTCAAGTCCCCCCTCGGACACCAAATTGCAGCATCCATGCTGTGTTTCGCGTACTGGTGGTCAAGCACGCTTGATCACGCAAATCTGATCTCAGCGACACCCTCGGTCGAGCCTGTCTCGAGCGGGGGCGGTTGTCGTGGCTGAGCGTTCTGTGGCTCCGGTCATTCCGCCCGTGTTGCTGCCTGATCGACAGCCGGGGCGGAGCGAGCCGCGTGGGGGAGCTTCTCGTCGCCCGCCGTTGCCGCTGCCGGTTCTGCCGTCGCCACATGCACCGACGTTCGCCGAGTACGTGCCCGTGGTAGCGGCGGCTGTCAGCGATGGTACGCGGAGGGCGTCCGGCTCGTACTGGAAGCGGGCGGGGGCACGACGGCCTGGCGTCGGCACCCGTCCGGGCCAGGACGAGATCGATCAGGTCGTCGCCCAGGAACGTCGCGAAGTGGTCGGCCGGAAGCTCCGGGAATTCGTCGATGCCGTCCCAGCTCCCATCGAACAGCTCGCTCAGGTGCATGCGTACCAGATTGCGGAGATTGGCACGCAGGTCGGCGGCCAGTACGGGCCGGAACGCCTCTTCAACGTGTTCGTCCGCGTCCTCGCGGTTCTCGACCCACCAGCGGGCTGCGGCGGCTACCGGATCGCCGTCGCCGGAGTCGAGCCGGCCGATCCGGAACTGGAAGGTGACCGGGCTGTTGTCGTTGACCCAGAGCAGGTCGCTCAGCAACGTCATGATGCGGGCCAGCCGGGTCCGCAGGGCGGCGTCGGCGCCATCGGAGTCGGCGACCGGCGGTTGTCGAATCTCCGGAGCCGGATGCAGCGAGACTCGCAGGGCTGCCGTCGAAGTCGCGGTGCAGCAGGTGCAGCGGCTCCGGCCCGCCTCGTCCGGCCGCTCACTGTCGGTGGTTAGCCGGAGCAGATCGGCGTACGGGCCGGCCACCTCGTCGGCGAGGAACCGCACCAGCACTTTCGCGCACTGGTCTGGTGTCCCCACCACGGGCGAGATCAGGCGGACGAGTTCGGTCGCCGCCTCCTCGTCGGTGCGCACGGGCTCGTACGACCGTCCCGGCCCGACCTGGCTCGACCGGCTCTTTCTGGTGGCTGGTGTGCCCTCGGGCGCCCGCACGGTGACGAACATGCTCCGCTGATCGGCGGCGACGACGGCACGGGTGATCTCTCGGTTCCGGGGGGCGGTGAAGAAGCGCCGGATCTCCCCGGAAGCGGGGTCGGCGGCGAGGATCACATCGTTGCCGACACTGCGATGGACCGATGCCGGTCGGCCCTGGTCGCCGGTGGCGCCGCCCGCCTGTATCCAGAGCCGACCGTCGGGATCGACCGAGAGCCCGCTCGGGCGACCGAACACGTTGGTCGCGTCCGAGCTGCACACTTCGGTCCCGAGCCGAATCACCGCCCGACACGAGGAGGCTCCAGCGGAAGCTCGTGGCGCTCGCGCCGTTCCCGTCCTCGTGCCACCGCAGAATGAGCCCGTACGGGTTCGGGTGGCGGGGGAGCGCCCGTCCCGGCCTGCCGGTATCGGCGTCGGGGCGGGTGTGGTGCACGACGGATACGGCGTCTACCTGGGCTTGGACGTCGGTAAAGAGGGCCACCACGCGGTCGGGTTGGCCCCAGACGGCAGGCGGCTGCACGACGCGCCGTTGCCCGAATACCGAAGCCCGACTGCGGCAGTTGTTCGACAAACTCGCCCGCCACGGCCAGGTGTTGGTGGTGGTCGACCAGCCGGCATCGATCGGCGCCCTGCCGGTGGCGGTGACTCACCTCACCTCCGAGCGTTGGCTCCTCGCTGGGTGCTGCGACGGCACGGCTCGTCGAACCAGATAACGATCTTGTTGGGGTGGCGGCGAGGAAAGGGGCCCGGGAAGCGGAGTGTTGGTCGGCCAGCGGACGCACCGCGGCGACGTCGTGCCTTTTGCTGACGAGCTGGTACGTCCTCCGCGCCCCGGGCAAATCGTCGACGACCGGAAGGAGTGCGCCTGGCCGTGCCCGACGAACTCCTTGCTGTGATCGGCGAGCGGTGGCTCAGTTGAAGGTGTAGCAGTACAGCTGCACGTTGGCGGTGTAGTAGTAGTCGCTGACCTTCGTGCTGCTGCTGTAGGTCGTGCGGCAGTCGAGGAAGGGGTTGAAGCCGCCCATCTGGGCCTTCCACTTGGCGTCGTTCTCCGCGGACCAGATGGCGGACGAGGCGGAGGATCCCGAGCCGTAACCCGTGTACCAGCCGACTGCGTTGGCTCCAGCGTCGGCGGATGCGGGAGCCGCACCCGCCAGCAGGGACACCGCGGTCGCGCCGGTGACGGCGGTGGCAGCGAGGACCTTTCGGATCGCGCGCATTAAAGCTCCGTTCTGTTCGAAGGGATGGCCCGAGCCTGCCACTATGATCAGGCACTGTCAATGAAATCGCGCCGGGTGTTGACAATTGTTAACTCGCTGTAGGCCGCGACGGTGGTTTCGAGGATCTCGTCTGCCGTCTTGGTCCAGGTAGACGGCTTGGGCTGCCGTTCCATGGCGCGATCCAGACGGTTACATCGGCTTTCAGGTCGGTGAGACTGTGGTGGGTCGACCGACGTGGTTTGCGGTAGGTTGATTCGCGACGTCAGTTCGACCAGGGGTGAGTCACGACGAGTAGCTCGGGTTGAAGCAGGTAAAACTGGCGTGCTCATGAGCCCCTGCTGGAGGCAGGCGGGGGTCATGTGGGTGGCGTAGCTGCCCAGCATGTTTTGTAGTTCCAGTTCGGGCGGGGTCTACTCGGTCGATGCTATGCAGGAGGCGCAGGAACTGCTGGTGGCGGTGCATGCGCTGGGTCTGGCCGATGGGCCACGTCCAACGCGGCGAACAGGTTGCTGGTGTCGTGGCGGACGTAGTCGGTTGTCACTGTCCGTCAAATTGGGTCAACCCCAGAGGGCGTGACCGCGGGGCGGCGCTGGCCGGTTCGTAATTAGTCCTTTGGCCTGGCATTATGCTGTTGTTGGCCGCGATCTACTTCCCCTTGAGGTGGCGATGGCGATCGCTGCGGAGGCGAGTTACCGAGTCGCGGTCAAGCGGTCGGTGTGGACCAATGGCAGATTGATTTGTCCCAGGCGATGTCATGTAAAGTTCACAGTCATTGCAGTAGCGCGGCGATGGTGATGGTGGCCTGGCGCGAGGTGGCGGTCTTGTCGTAGCGGGTGGCGACGCTGCGGCACTGCTTGAGCCGGTTGAAGCAGCGCTCCACGACGTTGCGCCGTTTGTAGAGCTCCCGGTCGAACATCGGTAGCCGGCCACCGCGCTGTCTCGCCGGCGGCGGCCGGCCTGCTGGTCAGCGCGTTCGGAATTCGTGTGCCCATACCGCGTTGGCGGCAGCTCGGCCCGGATCGCTCGGGAGCTGTAGCCCTTGTCCGCGATGACGTGGTCCGGGCGGACCCGAGGTTGGCCAGGTCCCGACCGCCCGACGCGGATCGCAGCCATGACCTGGGTGAAGCGGCTGCAGTCGTTGACGTTGACGCCGGACAGGACGAACGCCAAGACGTCTTTCTGTCCGCCCACTGAGATAGGCAACATGGCACTCATGTCCCTGCCCACCCCCACGCTGCACACCGCTCGCCTGCGGCTGCGTCCCTTCGACGACGCGGGCGCGAGCGACCTCTTCGCGTTGCACAGCAGCGCCTATGTGCTGCGCTACTGGGATGCGCCGCCCTGGACCGATCGTGTGCGCGCCGAGCGGTTCGTTACGGCTTGCCGGCAGATGGCAGCGGAAGGCACCGGGACGCGGCTGGCCGTGGACCGTGTTCCCGACGGGGCGTTCATTGGCTGGTGCAGTCTGACCCGGTGGAACCCGGACTACCGCAGCGCGTCGCTCGGCTACTGCCTCGACGATGCGGCATGGGGCCACTGCTACGCGACGGAGGCCGCGCGCGCTTTGTTGCAGTGGGTATTCGACACGCTGGACCTGAACCGGGTCCAGAGCGAGACCGATACGCGCAACGTGGCATCTGCCCGCCTGCTGGAGAAGTTCGGGTTCGTGCGTGAGGGGACGTTGCGGGAAGACTGCGTCGTGAACGGCGAGGTCTCGGACTCGTGGGTGTACGGGCTGATCAGGCGGGAGTGTCGGCCGTCGTCCGAGCCGGTTCCCGCCCGCTGAGTCCTCCTCGCTCGCGAGACGGCGCCCGGCCTCCGGGCGCTTCGTTCCGCTGAGTTGATGGGGTCGGCACAGTGCAATCCCATGCCGCCGAGCGGGTGCGCCTTGCCGGGCGTTCGTCAGTGCCCGGACTTGTTCGGGTGCCTCTTTGGTGTGACGTCATGGCTGGCGTCGGGTGTTGTTGGCGATGGGCCGCAGAACCAGTCGATGCGAGCGTTGTGCCGATCTGCCGCCAACTCGACGAGCCGGTCAGGATCCTCTTGAATCCGCCGAACCACCGCTCGTCCATGCGACACGATCCAGTCCTGGACCGCAGTGAAGGACTCGTCATCGAGCGGCCCCAGCAACAGTGTTACTGCTTCGCGGACCGGCTGCGCCGGCAGGTCATCCCCGACGAGAACCCGAACTCCTGCGGCAGGTACCTCCGCGGGATCGCGGTGTCGAGGACGAACAGGATCCTGCACAGGACCTTGCGGTCATCCAGTGGCTTGCGCCCGGGTAGCGATGCCGCCGGGGCTGACGGGCGGCAGCAACGGCGCGTTCTCGGCCCGCAACTCGTCCGAGACGATCCACGGCGGCTGCTCACCCCTCCTAGTTAGGAGTTTTCAGTGAGGTGCGTGAGGAAAAGTGGGGGCGCATCCCCCATGCCGTGATCCACGTCGCCTGCGACGCTTTTGGATTATGAGCGAGGCGCGAGTGGTGAAAGCGGGCGAAGACGGGGAGAACTCGGCCTTGTCCGATACTTGGTGGGCTCCGGGTCTGACCCTGGCCGAGCGCTGCTCCGCGACGCTAAATCGGCGGCCCCGCGAGGAGGTGAGCGCGTGGGCGGAGAACGTTTCACCGCGTGCCCGCGAGCGGCTGCGCGCGTGGTACGACGCACACGGACTCGGCAGCAGTGACCAGTTGGCCGCCCGGTTGGCTGACCTGCACTTGACCGAGGACGACCTGTTGGTGCTGCTGGCCGAGACCCCCGAAACACTGACCGCCCGCACGGGTGAGCCGGGCTGGGCTCGTTTCACGGCGAAGGTGGTCGATCACGCGCGCCGCCGAAGGCAGCGCGTTGCCAGCGATGATCTCGCTGGCGTACCGCGTCGGCCGCCGACCCTTGCGGCGGGTGCCGCCGGTGGTCCCGCTGACCCCGCCTGGGCGGATGACTTCGGCCGCGTGCTCGCCCCCTACCTGGATGTGTCGGATGACCTGTTCGTCCGCTCCGCAGCCGCCGCCGGCTGCGTCGACCTGGCAGCCATCCGCCAGGAACTTCGAACCGCACTGTCCGGGCGGCTCATTCGGGTGGCCGCGCGCGTCCTCGTCCTTGAACTGAGCAGTCTGCGGTCGCGGCGTCAGCTTGCCGGTGCCTCCCGTGACGAGCGGTTCGCCGACTTCATCCGTCACCTGCAGCAGCCGACGGCGCTGCAGGCGATCCTGGTGCGGTATCCGGTCCTGGCCCGCCTGCTCGCGCAGATCTGCGAACAGACGGTGGACGCGACGACGGAGCTGTTGCATCGGTTGGCCACCGACTGGGCAGCGATCGTCGGTACCTTCTTCGCGGGGGTGGATCCGGGCCATCTGGTCGGGATCGAAGTCGGCGCCGGAGACCGCCACCAGCGGGGACGGGCGGTGGCGCTGCTGCGGTTCGCCACCGGCGCCCGGCTGGTGTACAAGCCACGGCCGCTGGCCGCACACCGGCACTTCAACGACCTGCTGTGCTGGCTCAACGCACACCAGCCCGGCCTGGGCCTGCGTACGCTGACCGTCCTCGACCGGCCGGGTTACGGATGGGTGGAGTTCGTCTCGGCGCAGCCCTGCGACGACCGGGCCGCGGTCGAGCGGTTCTACCACCGGCAAGGGACGCTTCTCGCCCTGCTGTACGCCTTCGACGGTGCCGACATCCACTACGAGAACCTCGTCGCCTGCGGCGACCAGCCGGTCCTCGTCGATGTCGAGACCCTTTTTCACCCGTCCTTTACGATACCCGGCGGCATCGACGATCCGGCCGCCGACGCCCTGGCCCGATCGGTGTACCGGTCGGCGCTGCTTCCTCAACTGCTGCTTGGTGACGACGGAGCGCTGGACATCTCCGGTCTGGGCGGCGACAAGGGTGGCAGCCTGCCGGTGCCCGTCGTGGACTGGCAGGCAGCGGCCACCGACGAGATGCGGCTCGTCCGGCGCCTGACCGTTTTCGCTGGAGCGGCCAACCGGCCACACCTGGACGGTGCGGACGCCGAACCCGCCGACTTTGCCGAGCCGCTGCTGGCCGGTTTCCGCGCGGGCTATGAGACGATCGCCCGCCATTGCGCCGACCTCCTCCGTCCCGACGGAATCGTGCAGCGCTTTGCCGACGACGAGGTCCGCTTCGTCGTTCGCGCGACCCGTGTTTACCTGACGCTACTCGACGAGTCCACGCACCCCGACGTGTTACGCGACGCCCTCGACCGCGACCGCCTGCTCGGCGCGCTGTGGGCGGGTTCCGCCGAGGATCGGGCGCGGCTACGGCTGGTGCGTCACGAGCTCGACGAGTTGTGGCACGGCGATGTACCGATCTTCACTCTTCGACCCGGTGAGCGTCACCTGTGGACGGGAGCGGGCGGAAAGGTCACCGACCTCCTCGACGAGACGCCGCTGAACCGGGTGCGCGACAAGCTGGAACGGATGACTGCCGTCCACCGGTACGACCAGGAATGGATCATCCACGCGGCACTGGCGACCCGCCGGTCGCACCAGGGACACGTGACCGGCGGTCCGATGCCGCAACCTTTCGCGGCGACCGCCCCGGACCCTGACCGGCTGCTCGCCGCCGCTCGTGCGGTCGCCGATCAGATCGTCGCGCGTGGCTTCGGCGACGGGATTCGGATCAACTGGCTCGGCATGGAACTGCTCGACGAGCGGTACTGGACGGTCATGCCGCTCGGCGTCGGCCTGGGCAGCGGATACGGCGGCACGGCTCTGTTCCTCGCCCAACTCGCCGCCGTCACGGCGGACGCCCGGTACGCCACCGTCGCCCGCCGCGCCCTGCAGCCGGTGCCTCACCTGATCGAACGCCTCTCGACGCCCGAGTTGGCCCGGGCGGTCGGCGGTGGCGGCTACGCCGGTTTCGGCGGCATCGCCTACGCGTTGGCCCAGGTGTCCGTCCTTCTTCGTGACACTCAGGTCGCGGACTGGATCGAGCCGGTGGTCCGGTTGGCGGGCGAGGCGATCGACGGCGACAGCGAGTACGGGATGCACGAGGGAGCGGCGGGTTGCCTGGCGGCGATGCTGGCCGTACACGCGACCACCGGACTGGAGAGCGCGTGGCACGTCGCCGTGCGCTGCGCCGACCGGCTACTGGCCAGTCCTGGCGGCCGGCTGCCAGCACCAGGGTTCGCCTTCGGCGCAGCCGGCATCGGCTGGGCGCTGCTGCGCTTCTCCGCCGTGGCGGACGACTCCCGCTACGCCGCGCGCGGCCGGGATTACCTGCGCCACCCGGCGGAGCTAAATCGTGTCAGCGGTCATTCCTGGTGCCAGGGGTGGCCGGGAGTTGGACTCGCGCTGCTCGACGTGGCGGACACGACGCCCGATCCCCGGACCGGCGCCGTCATCGCCCGGAGCATCGAGGCCGTCGTCACCAGTGGGCCCCTGCCCAACCACAGCCTCTGCCACGGCGAACTCGGCCGCCTGGAACTGCTCGGTGCCGCGGCGCGAACCGGACACGCCGCGAGGGCCACCTACATCCGGCACGCGGGCATGATGCTGTCGGCCATCGAACGGTTCGGCCCACGCTGCGGGACACCGGACGGCGTCCCGAATCCGGGCCTGCTGAACGGGTTGGCGGGCATCGGCCACGGGTTGCTCCGACTCGGTTTCCCCGACAGGGTTCCGTCCGTGCTGCTACTCGAACCACCGAATCATCAACTGCGGATGCCATGACCGGCACCGCACGACCCTATGGAGGATGTCCTGATGCACGACGACCGGCAGATCCGTCCGGTGCCGAATTCGCAGCACGGTGGGGGCACCGAGGCTGACGATCCGATTGGAGAGATCCAGCTCGGGCAGCCGTCCGGGATCGGCCGTCGCGCGAGACTGCTCGCCGGGCTGGTTACGAGCACGGCCGCCGCGGTCATGCTTGCGGCCGGCACCCCGGACACGGGGACCTCGCACAGCGGGCCGCTGGGCTGAAGGCAGGCAGGGTGCCGGTGTCGGTAGCGACCACCGGCACCCTGTCCCGTTCACGACTGCCGTCGCCCCACCCGGCCGGTAGCCTTTGTCCTCATGCAGGTGGTGTCTCCCGTCGTGGTGGGGCGCGACGCCGAGTTGCGGCTGCTGGAAGCCCGCCTCGCCGACACCCGGCGACTGCTAGGGGGCAGCGTGTTCATCACGGGCGAGCCCGGCATCGGCAAATCGCGGCTTATCGGCGAGTCCGTGTCGCGCGCTTTCGTCGCCGGCATGCCGGTCCTCCGCGGCCGGGCAAGCCCCACCAGCGCTCTGATGCCCTTCCGACCCATCACGGAAGCGCTGTTCTCCCTGTTCCGAACCGAAGGCCCCCCGCACGATCCCAGGCTCGAGCCCTACCGGCCGGCGCTGGCCCGCCTCGTTCCCGAGTGGCGCACCGAGGAGCCGGGCAGTGGGGAGTCACTGGTCGTCCTGGCCGAGGCGGTGCTGCGGCTGCTCTCCGCCACCGGCCGCGACCGGGGATGCCTCATCGTCCTTGAGGATCTGCACGACGCCGACGCCGAGACGCTGGCCGTCGTCGAGTATCTCGTCGACAACCTGGCTGCGCAGCCGGTCCTACTGATCGCCAGCTTCCGCCCCGTCGCCGGCCCCGCGGCCGACCTGGCCCGGCTCACCGGGCAGCGTCGCGTCGCCACCGTCGTCGAACTGGCCCCGCTCACCCCGCCTCAGGTACGGCAACTCGCCGCCTGCTGCCTGCATGTCGAGCCGCAGGACCTACCGCAACCAGTCGTGGAGCGGCTGCTGTGGGACGGGGACGGCAATCCCCTCGTCATCGAGGAGCTGCTCCGTGGCGCGCTCGCGGCCGGGTCGTTGGCCTGGGACGCCGAAGGTTGCCGGTTCGTGGGTGAGCTTGGCGATGACGTTCCCACCAACCTGGTACGCAACGTCGCGCAGCGCGCCGACCGGCTGGGTGCCCAGGGGCGGGCGCTGGTGAAGACGGCCGCCGTGCTCGGTCGCAGGTTCAGCGTCTCGGCCCTGCAGGCCATCAGCGGCGTGGACGACCGGACCCTGCTCACCCATCTCGGCGCGGCGACCGACGCCCAGCTGATCGGACCGGACGGCGCCACACCGGACTGGTACAACTTCCGGCACGCGCTCACCGCCGAGGCGCTGCTGGCGTCCCTGGTGCCGGCCGAGGTCGCTGCCATCGCCCGGCGCGCCGCAGACGTGCTGACAGCGATCCGGCCGGGTCTGCCAGGGGAATGGTGCCAGCTCGTCGGGCGGCTGCGGCTCACCGCCGGGGAGGATCGGGCCGCCGCCCTGCACTTCGCCGAGGCGGCCCGCCGGGCGCTCGCCGACGGCGCCACCACTTCTGCCATCACCCTCCTCGAACGGGCTCACGAGCTGCTGCCCACCGCCGCCGACGTGGACGTCCGAGCCGAGATCCTGGAGTCCCTGGTGTACGCGCTCGCCGAGGCAGGCCAGCTCGACCGGGCGTTCGAGTTGGCCGACCGGCTCGCACCGGCCGGCGCGGGCGTGCCGGCGGGCCGGGACCGGCGGGTCGCACTGCACATGCGGCTGGCCTGGGGCGCGGTCGTGGGAGGCCGGTGGAGCGACGCCGCGGCTCAGGTGGCGGCAGCCCGCACGCTGCTCGGCCCCGCTGCCGGCCCGGAGGACACCGTCGCGGTGGACGTGGTCGAAGCACATCTCATGGTGGAGGGCCGGACGCAGCGCCAGGACGATGGCCCGCAGCGCGCGAAGCGCGCCGAGGAGATCGCGCTCGGCGCCGTAGAGGTCGCCGAGCGGCTGCCCGAGCCCGTGGCTGCCTGTCAGGCGTTGCAACTGCTCGCCATGCTTGCCCGACACCGCAGCTTCGACGAGGCGGATGACTACCTCACGCGGATGCTCGCTGTGGCCGAGAGCCACACGTCGCCCATCTGGCGCGTACACGCCCTGCTGCGCCTGGGCATCAATCAGGCGATGCGCAGCGGTGACACCGGCGTGCTCGAACAGGCGCTGCGGGACGCGCGCGCCGTGGGGGCCATCGCTGTGGCGTACACGGCGGAGAGCAGCATCGCGCTGGAGGCGGTGCTGCGAGGTGAATACGACACCGCCGACGAGATCAGCGCCCGCTGCGCCGAGGCGACGGCGCGACTCCGCTACGTTGATGACCATCAGTACAATGTCCTGATTCGCGCCATGCTAGCCGCTCATCAAGCTGACCGGCTGGCCATGGAGCGACAGCTGGGCGAGTTCCGGTCGTGGGGCGGTGAGCAGTCGCTGCACATGCCGCTGATGTACGGGCTCTGCCGCGCCTTCTGCGCCCTGCTCGAAGAGAAGCCCGCGCTGGCCCTCGCGGAGCTCGACCAGGCACACGCGTGGGAGGAGCGCAATCCCAACGTCTACTACCTGGCGGGTCGTTACGGCCTGCGCCTGCTCCTCGACGTGCTGCACGGGCGGGCCGACCGGCAGGCGTACGAGTGGGTCGCCGCCGCCCCCGGCGCCGCCCTGCGCTGGAACCAGCAGTTCCTCCTCCTCACCGACGCCGTCCTGCTCGGCCGCGCCGGCCGACCCCACGATGCGGTCGCGGCGGTGCACCGCGCCCACGTCGTCTCGGAGCGCTACCCACGAGCGCACCACCTGGGCCTGCGGCTGGTGGCCGAGGCGGCGCTCGCCGACGGTTGGGGCGACCCGATCCTCTGGCTGCGCACGGCCGAGGAGTACTTTCACCTAGCCGGCCTGCCCAGGGCCGCCAGCGCCTGTCGCGCACTGCTACGGCGCGGCGGGGCGAGCGCCCCGCAGCGGCGCGACGGGCGCGACCAGATCCCGGCGGCACTCATCACCAAGGGGCTGACCGTCCGGGAGTACGAGGTCCTCGTGCTGCTGGGCGAACGGCACGGCAACAAGGACATCGCGCAGCAGTTGTTCATCTCGCCGCGCACCGTCGAGAAGCACGTGGCGAGCCTGCTGGCGAAGACCGGCTGTGAGAGCCGCGTCAGCCTGCGGGAGTACGCTGCGGACCTGCGGTAGGCGCGCGGACCGCACGGAGCGCGCCGCGGGAGTGGCCACGGAGGACGATCGGTCACCCGGGCCTCGCCGGCAACCGGCTGGCCGTCGCGGTGCCGCCCGCGTCCCACCATCCAACCAGCTCCGCGTAGCTGCTGGAACTCCGTACCAGTTCGTCGTGGGTGCCGAGGTGCACCCGATCGCCGTCAAGGAGCAGGACGCGCTCGGCGCGGCGGGCCGAGGTGATCCGGTGCGCGATCACCACCAGGGTGCCCGGCCGCGCCGCGAATGCCACCTCGGCCCGGGCCTCGGCCACCGGGTCCAGGTTGGCGGTGGCCTCGTCGAGGATGACGACCCGGGCCGGTGACAGGTACACCCGTCCGAGCGCGACGAGTTGCTTCTCTCCCTGGGACAGGTCGGCGCCGCCCGTGCCCACGCGGGCGTCGAGGCCGCCCAGCCGGCTCAGCAGCGGGCCCAGGCCCACGGCGGCCACCGCGTCGACTAGATCGCGCTCAGTGGCATCGGGTGCGAGATAGGTGAGATTCTCCCGCAGCGTGCCGGCGAAGACGTACGCCTCCTGCGGAATGAGGCCCAGCGTCCGGCGCAGCTCGGACTCGCGGAGTCGCGTGACGTCGACACCGCCGAGCCGGATCGCGCCGCGGCAGGGAACGAGCAGCCCGGCGAGCAGGTTCGCCAGGGTGGACTTACCGATACCGCTGGAGCCGACGACGGCGAGATGGTCGCCTTCATCGATGGTGAGGCTGAGGTCGTCGAGGACTGGATCCGCGTGCGCCCCGTACGTGAAGGTCAGGCCTTCGACCCTGAGATCGTACCGGTCGGGGGCGGGTAGCCCGTCAGGCTCCGCGGGTTCCGGCTCGGCGAAGGCCTCGCCGAGCCTGCGGAGGCTGACCACGAGGTCCAGGGCCCAGCTCACGACCACACCGACGATCCGCTGCAGGGCGGGTTCCAGACTGACCAGCAGGTATGTCGCCGCCCCCACCACCTCGCCCACGGTCAGCGATTCGGAGCGCAGCAGCCCCGGGGTCGCCACCAGCAGCATGAGCAGCGGAAGCTGCCCGCCGACGAAGACCAGCAGTCGGGTCAGGGTGGTGGCCCGAGCCAGCGCCAGCGCCTGGGTGGCCTCGTCGTCAACCGCCCGCTCGACCTCGGCTGCCGCCCGCTGCTGCGCCGCGCACGCCACGGCGTCCCGTACCCCCTCGAATGCGACACCGGCCCGGCCCGCCACCTCCTCCTGCGCGAGCAGCAGCGTCCGATGCCGGGCGGCCAGCTTCGGCACCAGCAGCCCGATCACGGCAAACGCGAGCGCGACCAGCACGGCGGTGGCCGACGCGACGACCGGCGCCAGCAGGAACAGGCCGACGAGAGCTGCCACGAAGGTGAAGAGCACCTGACGGACGGTGCGCAACAAACCGAAGAGGATGTTGCGCACCGTCTGGACCTGCGCGGTCAGCCTGGCCACGCTGGTGGTGTCCAGCCGGGTGGTCGAGCGAGTCGCGGCGAGCAGGGCGCCCTTGGTGACCTCGGCGAGAAATGCGTCGCGGACCGGCTCCACCAACGCCGCGAGCCACGGGAACAGCCGGTTGGTCGCGACCGCACCGGCCGCAGCCGTCGGCAGCAGCAGCGCGAGGAGAGCCAGCCCGGCGCCGACGTCGCGAGTCAGGAAACGGTCGGTCGCCGCGGAGACCAGCAGCCCGGACAGTAGTACCGGTAGCGACTCCACGATCGACCACAGCGCGATCCGGGCGAGCGCCCGACGCCGTGCCCACAGCTCCTGCCGCAGCAGCGCCGGTCCGGGACTGCCCGGACCCCTTCGCCTCATCGATCCCCCTCCTCCGGCGGGTCCGCCGCAAACACCGACCGGTACGCCGCCTCGCGCTCCCACAGCGCGTGGTGCGGCGCCACCGCCCGGATGCGTCCGGCATCCAGCCAGGCGACCAGGTCGGCCCGGGCCGCGGTGCCCGCCCGGTGGGCCACAATGAGCCGGGTACAGCCGGCCAGCACCTCGGTGAGGGCGCGGGTCACTTCGGCTTCGGTGACGGTGTCCAAACTCGACGTGGCATCGTCGAGCACCAGCAGCCGGCCACCGTGCGCGACTGCCCGCGCCAGACCGAGCCGCTGCAGCTCGCCGCCGGACAACGGCGCGTCGGCCAGGGCGGTGTCGAGCGCCTGGGGCAGTCGTCGAATGAACCCCACGGTCTGCGCGGCCCGGGCCGCCCGCCAGACCTCCTCGTCACTCGTCTCCGGCCTGCCGTAGGTGAGTGCCTCACGGACGGTGCCGCCGAGCAGCACCGGTCGGTCGAAGGCGTAGGAGACCTCGCGGCGCAACGCGTCGGGGTGGAGGTCGGCGGTCGGGACGCCGTCGATCAGCACGGTGCCGGAGTCCGGGGTGAGCAGGCGCCCGGCCAGCAGCGCGAGGGTGGTCTTGCCGGCTCCGGAGCGACCGACCAGGGCGACGGCGGCACCACCTGGTACGTCGAGATCGATGCCGTCGAGGACGAGCTGGTCACCCAGCCGGACCCGCACCCCGCGGAACGACAGCGCGCCGGGACCGGCGGCGAGGGCACGGTACTGACGGGGTGCCGCGTCGGCGACCGGCTCCTGGGGGCGTTCCGCCAGCACGGCGGCGACCCGGGAGGTGTTCGCCCGCCCGTCGCTCAGTTTGATCAGCGTGTCCACCTGACTGAGGAACGCCAGTGCGGAGGTCAGGTACATGGCAGCGGCGAGGACGTCGCCGGGCGAGAGCCGCCCGGCCGCCACGCCGAGCCCGGCGACGGCGAGCACCACGAGCCGTACGCCGGTGAGCAGGAGGTCGACTTGCCACGACACGGCGCGCTGCACCGCCCAGGTTTCCTGACCGGCTCGGCTGAGCTCGGGCAGCGGGGCGAGGACGCGGGCCATCTCGCGACGTTGCGTGCCGGAGGCGCGGATCGTCCGGCGACCGGTCAGCGCGTCGGTGAGCCGGGCGGCGATGGCCGCCAACCGCTCCAGGTACTCGGCGTAGCTGCTGGTTGCCCGGTTCATGAGGAGGCGCAGCAGGAGCGTCGCGGGCAGCGCGCCGACCAGGAATGCCACCCCGAGCCGCCAGTCGATCAACCAGAGCGCCACCAGCCCGCCGAGTGAGGCGGCGGCCGCGACGGCGGCGGTGACAAGTGCCGGAACGGCGGCACCGGCCGTGGTGGTGTTGCTGGTCAACCGGGTGACCAGGTCGCCGGTGACGTGGCGGCGCGCGCCCGGCACGCCCAGGGCGAACACGTGGCGGACCAGCCGGTACCGCAGTGCGACCGACACGCGGGTGGCCGCCGACACCCGGGTCAGTCCGCCGTATGCCTCGGCCAGCATGCGCAGGGCCAGCAGTCCGACCAACGCCGCCAGGGCACCCCCGACGGCTTGTCCGGCGATCACCTGGTCGACGGCCGCGGCGGATACCGCCGGAAGCAGCAGCATCGACCCGTTGGCCAGCACCAGCCACACCAGGTTGGCGACGGTGTTGGCAGGCGCCATCCGGACGAGCGCCCACCAGCCGAGGCCGACGTCGGCGGGGGGCGCGGACGCGGCCACTCCCGGTGAGCGGGGACGGTCGGTGGCCACGGACGGGCTCATCATCCCCGCTGCTCCGCGGTGAAGAAGTCGACGATCTCCGCCCGTAGAGCCTGCCCACCGGCCTCGTCGAGCGGGTTGTGGCCACCGTCGACGACCTCCAGGTAGCGGAAGTCCTGCGGTGTGCGGCGGCCGGCCTCCCGCAGCCGTCGGGCCAGGGCCTGCGAGTGCCCGACCGGGATGACGTCGTCGCGCTGTCCGTGCACCACGAGCAGCCGCGCCCGGATCCTGGGCGCGAGCCGCAGCAGGTCGCGCGGGCCGATTTCGTCGTCGGGCGCGGTACAGCCGCCCAGCCGGTCGAACAGGGAGCGCACCGCCCGTGAGCCGTCGCGGTACAGCCGCGGCCCGGACAGGAACGGCGCGACAACGACACAGCGCGACCATCCGTGCGGGTCGGCCGCGGCGGCGAGCAGCGCCAGGAACGCACCGTAACTGGTGCCGAAGAGCATCGGGGCGTGGCCGGCGGGGTCGCGTTCCCGATGCAGGATATCGCGCAGCCACCGGACATCGGCAAGGTCCGGTCCTCCCCAGGCGCCGTTGATGGCGTCGCGGTGGGTGGACCCGTAACCAGTACTGCCCCGCTGATTGGGGGCCACGACGGCGACGTCGGCGGCGGCGAGGGACTGGAAGAAGGGGTCGAACGTCAACTCCCAGGCGGCCTCGGGACCGCCGTGCAGGGCCACCAGCAGGTGCCGGGCTCGCCGCCAGTCGCCGTACACGACCGCTTCGACGGGTCCGGCCGGGCCGTCGAAGCGCTCCGGTTGCGCGTCGTGCCACCCGGTACCCGTCGGCGGGTCCGGCTCCCTCCAGCCGCCCGACCCGCCGTCGGGAGGAAGCGTGACGACCGTCGTCGGACAGGTCGGCGACGACCACAGCAGCCGCAGGCCGCTCTCGCTCCAGCCGGCACTCCTGATCACGCCGGGCGGTACCGGGACCTCGATGACCTGGTCGGCGTCGGCATCGTGGACGAGCAGGCGGGAGCGGGCGCCGGCGGTGATCCGTATCGCGAGCCGGCGTCCGGTGGGATCGACCGCCAGGGGCAGCGCCGTACCGGTGATCGCGTTGAGCGCCGGGGGATACCGGACGGGTCGCCCGTCGGTTGCCGCCCAACCCAGCCGGACTCCGTCGGACGTGTGCGTGGCGACGAGCATCCGGCCGCGACGTGGGCTGGTCAACAGGACGGCGCTGCCGGCCGTGTCGAGCGGGGACACCGTCGCACGGCGGAGGTCGACCGCGACCAGGCGACGCCTACCCCCGGTGAGTTGGTTGGCCGCCAACAGGTGGCCCTGCTCGGTCAGCCAGCCCTCGCCCGTCAGTTGCCCGGGCACCTCCACGACCGGCTCCGCACGCAGCGTCCGGGCGTCGATGCGGTGGAGAACGGTGTGGCCGCCGGCGTGCAACGCGACGAGCCAGCCGAGCGTGTCGGCATCGAGGCTCGGCACCGCCCGCAGAGCCGGACAGTGGAACGTGCCCACCGGTTGCTCGCCGGTGGATCCGTCGCCGCAGCCGACGACCACCACCTCGTGCGTACCGGGGCGATGGCGCACCAGCACCACCCGGCCGTCCTCGGTGGGCAGCAGCTGGGTGCGGACGGTCTCGCCGGCCGTGGTGGGCAGTGGGAACGCCTCGGCTGTCGCTTCCTGGAACGACCAGGTCTCGACGAGGAGGCCGCTGTCGCCGTCGGCGACGAGGCAAGCCGCCCGGCCGGCACGGCCGGAGAACCGGAAGTTCACTCGGTGCGCCGCCGTACGCGGTCGCACGTCGACGTGTCGGACTGTCATGTCTGCCGTCCTCCGGGTCGCGTCGCGGTCAGGGGGCTCGTCCGGCCTGGCGAACCGCCGTCGGCGGCCGTGTCGTGGTCAGGGCCCGCGGCCCCGGCCCGCCGCCGCCCGGGAAGGGCGGGCGGCGGACCGGGCCGGCCAGCGGACCGATTACCAGGTCACCATTCGGTGATCAGGCTGCACGTGATGCTGCACGTGATGGTGCACGGCCACAGGGCGGTCTCGGGCTCGGTCTCCTCCAGCAGCTGAAGGGCGTTGACGTCCAGTTCCATGGTGATCACCTCCTTTCCTGCATCGGTGGTACGGGCTCGGCGGCCGGGCCGCCCCCACGAAGGAGCGTCGGAGGCGGCGCGGCGCCGGCCCGCCGCCGCCCGGGGTGGGCGGGCGGCGGACCGGGCCGGCCAGCGGACCGATCAGATGGTCTGCACCTCGCACGAGATCGTGCACGTGACGGTGCACGGCCACAGGGCGGTCTCGGGCTCGGTCTCCTCCAGCAGCTGAAGGGCATTGACGTCGAGCTCCATGGTGATCACCTCCTTTCGTCCCATCGGGGGTACGGGGTTCCGCGCGGCGGCCAAGGCGCGCTGCGCGGGGTATGTGGGGGGCCTACTGCGCGCTCCAACTGAAGGTGGTGCAGACATCGGCACTCTGCTGCGTACACGTGTACGTGCAGGGGTACAGCGCCGTCTCGGGCTCGCGCTCCTCCAACAGCTGCAAGGCGTTGACGTCCAGTTCCATGCGAATCGCCTCCCTCCTGGGCTCGGTGGTGCGGCCGACACACCGGCCGACGCCGGCGCGCGGGTCAGCGGGGCGCGGCGGCCGGTTCGGCAGCGGTGAACGAGGCCGGCAGCCACATTCGGTGGTTGCCGTCACGCAGCCGTAGCAGCAGCGCCAGCACCCCGCTGAAGCCGGTGTTGAAGTCCGGTACCACCGTCATGGCCGTCTCGTCAGGCGCCAGCATCCGGCCGTCGCGCAGCGCGTGGCGTACGTAGATGCTCGCGGCGAGCTCGTCCGCCCAGTCCCGATAGCGCCTCTCGCCGGACACCTCGGCGAGATCGAGGAGGAACTCCGCGTCCCCGGCGAGACCGTGGCACTGGGCGGGGCCGGCGTGCCAGCGGGAGCGACGTACCGCCACCGCCGCCTCGGCGGCCGTTTCGCCGTACCGGTCGTCGCCGGTACGGCGCCACAGTTGGGTCAGGAACGTGCCCACCCCGGAGGAGCCGCTGCACCAGTGGGACTTGCGGGGACCGTCCTTCTCGCCGCTGGTCCAGTACGCCGCCCCCCGGTCACGTATGGCGACCGACACCAGCGTGTCGGCGCCCGCGACCGCGAGGTCCAGGTAGCGGGTCTCTCCCGTGGCATGGCCGGCGGCGAGCAGGAACGCCCCGACTCCGGCGACGCCGTGGGCGAAGCCGTAGTGGACCAGTCCGGCCAGTTGGGATGCGAAGTCCTTCGCGATCGGCCAGCGGACCAGGCCGTCCCGGTACTGGGCGGCGTCGACCAGGGCGTCGGCCGCCTGCCGGACCCGGTCGAGAAACCCCCCGTGCCCCGTCTCCTCCCAGAACCGCAGCTGGGTGAAGCCGGCGCCGGCCGTACCGTGACAGACGTCCGGGTTGGGCCACCGGAGCGGAACCCGTCGGGCGAGGTCGACGGCCTGGCCGACGAGCTGCTCGTCGCCGAGTACGCGCCCGGCGTCGAGCAGGGCCCACGCCGTGCCGGAGCGGCCGAAGTGCAGCCCCGGCAGGGCACGCGGCTCACGCGGCACACGACCGCTGATCCAGGCGGCGGCCGTGGCGACCGCCTCGCGCAGCGCCGGGTCGGGCTCGGCGCGCAGGGCCTGGGTGAGGACGCCGAGAATCCCGGCCGCCCCGTGCTGGACGTTGAGCGGGTCCGTCGTCTCGCCAGACTGGCCGCACGGCCACAGCCGATCGTCATCGGCCGGCCGCATGCTGGTGACGAGGTAGTCGATGCCGTCGACGATCGCGCGCTTGAGATTACCGTCGCCGAGCCCGGTGGACCGGGTGGCGCCGTCCCGCCGCGACTCGGGTTGCCCGGCCTGGGCCAGCCGTGTCCGCACGATGGTCAGGTCCGGTCGCTGCGCCGGGTCCTCGTGCAGCAACGCCACGATGATACCGGCGAGCCGACGCGCCGCAGGGTTGCCGACAGAGAAGTGGGCGAGCCAGTTCTCGATCCGTTCCCGATGCGGACGCACATGTGGCTCGTCCTCGGCCAGCATGGGGTCGACGGCGCTGACGAGATAGAACAGCGTCCCGCCGAGGCTGTACAGGTCGGCCGTCGGCTCCGGCGCCGGCCCAAAGTCGGGCGACATCACCTGTTCAGGCGCCCCGTAGCCCGGGGTGAACACGCGGCCGACCGGCTGCCCGGGCCGGGCGAGCAGTTCGAGGTCGATCAGGCGCAACTGCCCGTCGTCGACCATGACGTTGTTGGGGTTGAAGTCACGCAGCACGAATCCCTCGGCGTGGACCAGCTCCATCAGATCGACCAGTCCGTTGGCGAGGCGCAGCACGTCCTCCACCGGCAGTCCCCAGCCGTCGCCGTCGTCGAGCGCGGTGTGTGCCGACACCCAGTGGCGCAGGGTGCTGCCCGGCACCGCCTGCTGGGCCAGGAATACGTCGTCTTGCTGCTCGAAGAGGCCGACCAGGCGCGGGGTGACGCCGGAGGGTTCGAAGAGGGTCAGCATCGCCGCCTCGTGGCGGCGGTCGTCACGAACGTCGCGGCCCGTCAGGTCGGCACCGGTGTACGGACGCCCCTGCTTGATGATCACCTCCGCACCGGTCTGCTCGTCGGTCGCGCGGTACACCCCACCCGGGAACGAGTGGCGGATGACCTCCCGTACGACGTAGCGCCCGTCGAGCAGGACCGGCTTCGGTGCCGTGCCGGAGCGGCTCGGCGGGCCGGATCGGTCCGCTGCGAACGGGTCACGCGGCGCCCACGCTGGCGGCGTGAACCACGCCTTGCGCTGGTCGAGGACCAGGCTGCCGTCCGGGGCGACCAGCATCGCCTCGTAGGTGCCGTCGTTTCCGAGCATGCGTACGCCCTCGAACGCGCCGTAGCGGTAGTGCACGCGGCTGCCGAGACGGTACGGGCGGTCGGACAGGATGGTCGGTCCGGGCAGGCCCTGGGTCGCGGTGTGCAGCTCCTCGGCGAGGGTGCGCAGCTCCTCGTCGCCGCAGTTCGGGTAGGCGGTGATGAACTTCCCCCCGCCGCCGCGGTCGACGTGGCGGGAGTTGAGTTCTCGGACCCGGGTCAGCGTGCCGGCGAACTTGAACGAGCAGCCGTGCCGCACCAGGACCTCCGCCGCCGCGGCCAGCACCAGTGGCGCGGACAGCGGCGTGGCGGAGACGTGTAGCTTCCACCCCTGTACCCGGCGCCGTCGCTGCGGTGGCTGCACCTGGCACCAGAAGTCGCCCGGGTGGACCTGCCAGCCGTTGCCGTGGCGGGCCAGCACCGACCGGACACAGTCGACGAGAACCGACTCGTTCATGCTGTTGACCTCGCTGTTCACAGCGCTTGTCCGCCGGACACCGGCAGCGAGTACGCCGGGCGCCGGTCGATGCGGGCACGGACGTCGTTCGAACCGAAGTGGTAGTCGATGCGGCGGGCTGCCTCGGCCCACTGCGCCATCGACCGGACCGGACCCAACGTGCGGGTGACGAAGGGGTCGGCCCAGCGGGTCACCGCGCGCCGCCAGAGGTCGGCGGGCGGGTCGGTGAGCAGATTGCCCACGGTGCCCTCGTAGATCGGCATGGCTCGTACCGCCCCGTCCGGCTCCACCTGCATCGCCGAAAAGACCATGCCACGCGCGAGTAGCTCGGGGTGCATCTGCAGAATCCGGTTGTCGTTGGTGGTCACCTGCACCGACGGCGGTGCGAGCGACTGCAGCCGGCGCGTCTGTGCGGGGTCCCCCAGCAGGTCGACCTGCCCGTCGGTGAGCAGTTCATGACTGCCGAAGCTGGGGCGGCTGGCCAGCCCGGCCGGGACGGCCGCTCCGAACGTGAGGTACCCCAGCCCGCGGAACCGGGGGGCGACGGTGGTGCACATGTCCTCGATCTGGTGGAAATTGCTGCGCACCACCACGTAGTCGATGCCGATCGAGAAGGACCGTTCGCCGCGCGCCCGCCGGTCCCGTACGGCCTCGTCGAGCAGGGACAGGGCGTGCATCGCCCGGTCGAAGGAGCCGGCCCTGCCGCGGATCCGGTCGTGGACCTCGGCGGTCGCCCCGTCGATGCTCACGACCACCTGGGAGAGCACTGCCTGGGCCGCCTCGACCATCCACGGGGCGAGTGACCACCCGCCCGTGTAGAGGACGACCGGGATGTCCGCCCGCGAGATCCGCTCAGCGACCTCGAAGATGCCCTTCACCAGCAGGGGCTCCCCGCCGGCCAGGGCCACCCCGTCGGGTCGCAGGGAGACGATCGCGTCGGCGACGCGAAGCATGTCCTCGCGGCCGAGCTGACGGGAAGGCCGACGCCCGGACTCGGAGTAGCAGTGGGTGCACCGCAGGGGGCACGCGTACGTCACGTCCCAGATGACGTTCGTCGGGCGGTCCGGGGTGATCATCGTCGCCCCCTGCGAGACCCGACCTGCCCACCGATTCCGTGGGGCCGTCCTCGACCGGTACGGCCATCCGCGGACTCGACCTTCACCGGGCGGTCCGCCGCCAGGCACCGTCTCCTCAACACAACCGCCTCCTACGCGTCACGCGATGGCTCCGGCCGGTCGCCGTAGCGCCGTGGCGCGCCATCCGTTGCCATTGAGCGTGTCGTCGGACGAGCGGGGGCACATGCGGGTGCCGCCCCCAAGATTTGGCACCCGGACAGGGCGGGTCTGGGGGTCTGTCGGAACGGAATGTGGCCTCGGCGGCGCACGGCCACCCCGGCAACGCCGGTTATGGCCAGCGAGCGGACAGGCGCCATGCGAAACCGCGAGGTCAGGGCCGGGTGCCCGCGCGCGGTGGCGGGGGTGAAAAAGATGGGGGGTGTGCCCCATGCCGCGCGGCCGTGCTGTGCGGCATGGGGCACCAGACGAGGCAGACGCTTGAAATGACCCCCTGGGACCGGACACTGGTGTCCACATCCCAGGGGGAAGCCCAGTAGGTGATCCGGCGGGGCAGGGGTCGGGTAACAGCCGCAACGGCTACTCGCCCAAGACGGTCTTGACCGAGGCCGGTGCGATCGACATCGACGTGCCGCGGGACCGTAACGGCACCCACGAGCCGAGGATCGTGCGGAAGGGCCAGCGGCGCCTGGACGGCATCGACAAGATCGTCATCGGGCTGTATGCGCGGGGCATGACGGTGCGCGACATCCAGGCCCACCTGGTGGAGATCTACGACATCGACGTCTCTCCGGACCTGATCTCCAAGATCACCGACGCGGTCCTGGACGAGGTGAAGGAGTGGCAGTCCCGGCCGCTGGATGCGGTGTGGCCGGTGGTGTTCCTCGACGCCATCATCTGCAAGGTCCGCGACGGCGGCACGGTCAGGAACAAGGCGGCGCACCTGGCCGTCGGGGTCGACGTGGACGGCAAGAAGGAAGTCCTGGGCATCTGGGTCGAGCAGACCGAAGGCGCGAAGTTCTGGCTGCGGGTGATGAACGACCTGCGTGCCCGTGGTCTGCAGGACGTCCTCATCGTCGTGTGTGACGGCCTGGTCGGTCTGCCCGCCGCGATCGAGGCCGTCTGGCCCGACGCGCTGGTGCAGACCTGCATCGTGCACCTGACGCGGGCGTCGCTGCGGTGGGTGAACTACGCCGACCGCAAGAAGGTCGCCGCGCAGCTGCGCCTGATCTATGGCGCACCCACAGAACAAGCCGCCCGCGAGGCCCTGGACGCGTGGACCGACTCGGAGATCGGCCGGCAGTATCCGGCGATCCGCCGGCAGTGGGACGCCGCCTGGGAGCAGGTCATTCCGTTCTTCGCGTTCCCGCCGGAGGTTCGCAAGGTCATCTACACCACGAACATGATCGAGTCGATCAACTACCAACTGAGGAAGATCACCAAGACACGCGGACACTTCCCGACCGACGACGCCCTGATCAAGCTGCTCTACCTGGGCTGCCGCCAGATCGGACGCACCGCCCGCGCCGGCCGCGGAGGCCGATCAACCTACAACTGGAAGATCGCCATGAACCAGTTCGACATCATGTTCCCCGGACGCCTGGACAGGGCATAACATCACCAACCAGGTCAGGCCCTTACACAAGCGAACTGACAGGCCCCCGGCGGGATCTGGTCAACCGGCAGTTCACCGCCGACGGGCCGAACCGGCTCTGGGTTGCCGACGCCACCTGCATCCCGTGCGGCGAGGGCGCGTTCTGGCTCGCCGCGGTCCGCGACGCGTTCTCCCGCCGGATCGTCGGGTGGAAAACCTCCGACCGCTGCGACACCGACCTGATCCTCGCCGCCCTCGAATACAGCATCTGGTCCCGCGACATCCGCGACGGCCAGTTGATCCACCACAGCGACAGGGGACCGAACTACACGTCTTTCCGCTTCGCCGAACGCTTACAGGACAACGGGATCCTGCCCTCGATGGGCTCCGTCGGCGACAGCTACGACAACGCGCCGATGGAGAACTTCTGGTCCACGCTGAAGATCGAACTCGTCTACCGCACAAGCTGGCGCACCCGCGACGAGGCCGAGAACGCGATCTTCGCCTACATCGACGGCTGGTACAACACCTGCCGCATCCAACGCGAGCTGGGCTACCTCAGCCCGAACGAATACGAGGCCGCCTGGCACAGTCAGACGGAACCAGCCGAACCACCTATCGCCGCCCCTGCGCCAGCCGGCAGCAGGTAACCACCGCTCCATCAAAGCGGGGGAACTCACCGATCAGGCGCGCCCGAAAGCGCGGAAACGACTGCCTTGTCGCCGACATAGGCATGAACTACTATCAATCTTTGTGCCTGGTATCGACGTGGCGGACCGGGCGTCTGGTCTCCCGATCTGCCGATCGCCCGGGGGCCTCGCCGCGTCCGGTGTGCCCGCCCGTCCCGCCGGGGCTCCGCGCGCGTACGCCCGCTCGTCGGGGACACCGGCCGCGCGTCGACCGCCAACCACGTGAAGGATGGAGATCACCGTGATCCTGGGCAGGTCAATCGCAGTCAGCGTACTGTCGGCCGCAGCTCTCGTGGCCACCGTCGGCGCGAGCACCGCGGCGGCGGCCCCCACCGCCGATTCCTCGTGCTCCTTCGCCCGTACCCTGTGCGCCTGGGACCAGCAGTCGTACCAGGGCACCCGGTTCACGGCCCAGGCCGCCAACCCGGCGGTGGGCACCTGCGTGAACCTGGCCGCGCACGGCTGGGGCGACGGGCGGGTGAAGTCGGCACGCAACACCGCCAGCATGCCCGCTCACCTCTACTCCAACCAGGACTGCACCGGCACCTCGTACGTGATCATGCCGGCGGCTTCCTACTCCTCCATCACCTTCGCGTCGCAGAGCGTCTACGTCTACTGACGAGACCGACGGGGTGCGGTCCGAGGGGCTCGGGGCCCACCATCGACTGCCGACCGGCGGGGCCGGCGGGCCGACCATGACGTCACGGGGGCGGGCATGATCGATCAGGACGACGCGGTCGGTCGTTCCGTCTGGACCGAGTTCACGCGGGGCATGCGGGGCCGCTGGCGACAGCGCCGGGACATGCTGCGGCTGTTGCCGAGCGCCAGCGCGGTCGTCCTCGGGTGCGCGGTGGGGGTGCAGCTCGTCGCCGGGCTGCTGCCGGTGGGCTTCGTGCTGGCCACCTCCTGGGTCATCGCCGACGTGCCGAGCGCCGTCGCGGCCGGCATCGACTCGGCCGAGTGGCGGCGGCTACGCGACCACCTGGTCGCCGCCGCGGCGCTGTTCTTCGCCATCCAGCTCCTGCTGCCGGTCCAGGCCTTCCTCGGCGTGCTGCTGCGGCGGCGCATCGACGACCGGATCCGCGACCGGTTGATGTCGGACTCCTTCCGGGGTTCCGGCATCGCCGCCCTGGAGGATCCGGAGATCCTCGACCAGGCCGCCGACGGCCTCACCATGCTGCGTACCGACAACTGGTCGCCCGGTGCGGCCTGCGCCGGCTTCGTCGCCCTGCTGTCGCGCTACCTGCAGACCGTTGCCGCCGCCGTGGTCATCGGCGTCGTGTACGCGTGGTGGGCCGGCGCCGCCGTCCTGGCTGCGGGCCTGACCATCCGCTTCGGCTACCGACTGGGCCTGTCGGTGTTCGGCCGCATCTTCATGTCGCACCAGCGGGTGCGGCGGCGCCGCTTCTACTTCCGCGACCTGTTGTTCACCGCCGGCGCGGCGAAGGAGATCCGCGTCTTCGGGCTGCTCGACTGGATCGGCTCGCGCTACGCGGACGCGTTCATGCAGAGCTCGGTGCCGGTCTGGCGGCAACGGCGACGGATCTTCTACGGCCCGTACGTGCTCTACACCTCCGCCGCCCTGCTGCTGCTCGGCGGCAGCCTCGCCGCGGCCGCCGGGGCGACGGCGAGGGGCACGATCACCCTCGGCAGCTTCATGATCGTCATGCAGGCGGCGCTCTCGTCGATCCGGATCGGCGGGTTCATCGCCGAGTCCGACGTGCAGACGGAGTACGGCATGAACGCCGAGACCGCCCTGCGTCAATTCGGGCAGCTCACGGCCGAGGCCGCCGCCGTCGAGCGCGGCGGCGCTGCCGTGCCCGACGACCTGCCGACCCGGGAGATCCGCTTCGAGCAGGTCACCTTCCGGTACGCCCCGGAGTCGCCACCCGTGCTGGACCGGCTCGACCTGACCATCCCGGCCGGCGCCTCCCTGGCCGTCGTCGGACTCAACGGCGCCGGCAAGACCACCCTGGTGAAGCTGCTCGCTCGGCTCTACGAGCCCGAGTCGGGACGCATCACCGCCGACGGCGTCGACATCCGCACCTTCGACGCCGCGGCCTGGCAGCGCAAGGTCGCCGCGATCTTCCAGGACTTCGTCCACTTCGAGTTGCCCGTCCGCGACAACGTCGGCTTCGGCGCGGCGGGCCGGCCGGACGACGCGGTCGTCGAGGACGCCCTGCGTCGGGCCGGCGCCCTCGACCTCGTCGCCGCGCTGCCCGCCGGCCTCGACACCCGCCTCTCCCGCCAGTACGCCGACGGCACCGAGCTGTCCGGCGGGCAGTGGCAGCGGATCGCGATCGCCCGCGCCCTGATCGCCGTGCACGACCGCGCCCGCGTGCTGGTGCTCGACGAGCCGACCGCGTCCCTCGACGCCCGCGCCGAGGTCGCCTTCTTCGAGCGTTTCCTCGACCTCACCCGGGGCGTCACGAGCCTGGTCATCTCGCACCGGTTCTCGACCGTGCGTCGCGCGGACCGCATCGCCGTACTCGAACACGGCCGGGTCGTCGAGAGCGGCACCCACGCCGAACTGCTGGCTCTGGGCGGCCGGTACGCCCAGCTGTTCACCCTGCAAGCCGCGCGCTTCACCGACGACGCCCCCGAGGAGGAGACCGCGGATGCGTGACCTGTGGCGGGGAGTCACCGGAGTGCTCGCGTCCTCCTGGCGGGTCAGCCCTGGGCGGCTGCTCGTCTCGGCGCTGCTCATGCTGCTGGGCAACGTGAGCGCCCCGCTGATCGCGGTGTTCCTCGCCGTCACGGCAGACGCGGCGCTGCGGGGCGACACCACCCTCGCGGCCCGGACGGCGGCGGCGGTGGCGCTGGCGGCACTGCTCAGCCTCACCATGGAGCACTTCGCCCACATCTTCTTCTTCGAGCTGGCCGACCTGCACCACCTGCGGGTCGAACGCGAACTCGGTGAGCTGGCCCAGGGCGTATCCGGGTTGGAGCAGCTCGAGCGGCAGGACTACGTCGACCGGATGGAGTTGCTGCGCAAGGAGACGTGGGAGCTGGGCGCCGGGGTGCAGCGGGTGCTCACGGCGATCACCCTCTCCGTCCAGATCGCGCTCACCGCCGTTCTGCTGGCCCGGCTGGAGCCGTGGCTGCTGGTGCTGCCGCTCTTCGCCGTACCCCCGCTGATTGCGGGTCGCCTCGCCGAGGCGCGCCTCGAGCGGGCCGAGCTGGCCACGGCGGAGTCGCGGCGGCTCGGCTGGCATCTGCTGGAGCTGGCGGTCAGCGCGGCCGCGGCCAAGGAGATCCGGCTCTTCGGGCTGCGCCGGGTGCTGCGGGAGCGGCAGGCCGCCACCCGCTCCCACGAGGACGCGGTGCTGCGTCGGGCCGAGGTGTTCGGGCTCGGCCTGCGGCTGCTCGGCCAGCTCGTCTTCGCCGTCGGGTACGTGGCGGCGGTCGTCGTCGTGGTGCGCTCGGCCATCGTGGGGGAGCGTACGGTCGGCGACGTGGTCCTGGTGATCACGCTGGCCGTGCAGATCAACGCGCAGGCGGCCGGGGCGGTGACGGTGGCGGGCCAGCTACAGCGCAACGCCCGCACGACGGGCTGGGTCCGCTGGCTGCGCCGCGAGTCCACGCGGGCGGCGGACCCGGTCGTCGCCGACCGGCCCGTCCCGCCGACGCTCACCGAGGGCATCCGCTTCGAGCAGGTGGCGTTCCGCTATCCCGGCACGGATCGCGACGTGCTGCGCGACGTGTCCGTGCACCTGCCGGCCGGCTCGACCGTGGCCATCGTCGGCGACAACGGAGCCGGAAAGTCCACGTTGGTGAAGTTGTTGGCCCGGTTCTACCGGCCGACCGCCGGCAGGATCACCGTCGACGGGGTGGATCTGCGCCGCCTCGACCCGTCCGCGTGGCGGGGGCGTATCACCGCGGGCTTCCAGGACTTCATGCGCCTCGAGGCACCCGCGCGCGAGAGCGTCGGCGTCGGTGACCTGACCCGTCTCGACGACCCCGCGGCGGTGCCGGCGGCGGTGGAGCGGGCGGACGCGCAGGCGGTGGTCGACCGACTTCCCGATGGCCTCGACTCGCACCTCGGCAAGTCGTACGAGAACGGCGAGGAGCTGTCCGGCGGTCAGTGGCAGCGGATAGCGCTGAGCCGGGCGATGATGCGCCGGGAGCCGTTGCTGCTCCTGCTGGACGAGCCGACGGCGGCCCTCGACCCGCTGACCGAGCACGCCCTGTTCGAGCGCTACGCCACCCTGGCCGGCAAGGTGCGCCACCGCACCGGCGGCATCACCGTGCTCGTCTCGCACCGTTTCTCCACGGTACGCATGGCGGACCTGATCCTCGTCGTCGCCGACGGTCGCATCGTCGAGGCCGGCGGCCACCAGGAGCTGATGGCCCGCGGGGGCATCTACGCCGAGATGTTCGGCCTCCAGGCGTCGACCTACCGGTAGGCCCGTCCGGGCCGGCCCGGAAATAGCAGGCCCCCATCGATCTTGACGATCTTTCGTAACCTGGAAACAGGTGCGGATTTTCGTCCCTGCGGGACGCGCCGTTGCGGCCCGCAGGAAATGTTGACTCATGTGTGCGGGCGGCCAATCATCGGTGGCGTCAACCGAACGACGTCAATAAGGGTGTTGATGCAATCCTCTGTCGCGGACATGTTCTATTACGAGATAACCGACCAGCGGATGGTGCGAGGTGAGGGCATATATCTGTACGACGACGCGGGTGGGAGCTACATCGACTGCGCGTCGGCCACCTTCAATCTAAGTCTGGGCTATTCGCACCCGGCGGTCGTCGGGGCGATCCAGAAGCAGGCCGAATCCCTGATCCACCTCACGTCGTCGTTCCGCAACGAGCCGGTGGAGGGTCTCGTCCGCAGGCTCGTGGCCTGTTCACCGGAGAGTCTCTCCAAGGTCCACCTCAAGGTCGGAGGCGGGTCGGAGGCGAACGAGGGCGCGATCAAGATGGCGCAGGTCGCGACCGGCCGGCGAGAGGTGGTGACGCTGTTCCGCAGCCATCTCGGGCAGACCATGATGATGACGTCGATGTCGGGCAACGCATTCCGCAAGGCGCCTTTCCCGCTGCTGTATCCGGGCTCGGTTCAGGTGCCCGACCCGTATTGCTACCGGTGTTTCTACGGCCAGCGGCGCAGCACCTGCGGACTGATGTGCGTTGACCGGCTGGACGACTTCCTGGAGTACGCGAGCGGCGGCCAGGTCGCGGCGGTGATCCTGGAGCCGATCTCCGGAAACGGCGGCAACATCGTCGCTCCGGACGGTTATCTGCCGAAGCTCAGGGAATTCTGCGATCGGCACGGAATCGTGCTCGTCCTCGACGAGATCCAGACCGGCGTCGGCCGTACCGGCCACATGTTCGCCGCCCAGCACTTCGGCGTCGAGCCGGACGCCATCACCCTCGGCAAGGGCCTCGGCGGCAGCGGCGCGCAGGTCGCGGCGATCCTCACCAACGACCGGCTCGCGGGACTGCCGTCGCACCACCACTCCTTCACGTACGGCGCCAACGTGCTCGCCGCGGCGGCCGCCAACACCACCCTGGAGATCGTCGGCCAGCCGGCGTTCCTCGCGAACGTACGGGCGACCGGGCGGCGTCTGCTCGACCGGTTGGGCGAGATGCAGTCCCGGTACCGCTGCGTCGGCGACGTCCGCGGCGTCGGGCTCATGATCGGCCTGGAGATCGTGGAACCCGACGGCTCCCCGGCCGTGGCCCTCACGGGGGAGATCGCCCGACGCGCGATGGAGCACGGCCTCATCCTGCGCACCTCCCGCTACGGCCACGGCAACGTGGTCAAGATCCGTCCGCCACTGATCCTGACCCCGCAGCAGGCCGACGAGATCGTCGACCGGCTCGACGCCCTGTTCGCGGCGGTGACCCGGTGACGGGCGGGCCGGAGATCCGGGAGCTGGTGCTGGGCTGCGCGCAGGCCGTACGGGCGGCGGTGGCCCGGCACGGCCGACAGGGGCGGCAGCGGCGCGTGCACGGCGACTCCCCGGGCGGGGACGCCCAGTTCGATGTCGACGAGGTGGCCGAACGAGCGGTGTGGGAGCACCTTACCGGCCAGGCCCGTGAGCCCCTGGCCGTCTACACCGAACACCACGGGCTGCGCCGCACCGGCCCGGACCCCGCCATCCTGCTGGTGGTCGACCCCGTCGACGGCACCCGGCCCACGTCGGCGGGCCTGGAGATGGGCACGGTGTCGATCGCGGTCGCCCCCCTCACCGCAGGGGCGCCCACGCTCGGCGACGTGACGGCCGCGCACGTGCTCGAACTGCGCAGCGGCGCCTGGATGTACGCCGACGACACCCTGCCCGAACCCCTGCGGCACAACGGCTACGACTGGCCGCTGCCACGGCTGAGCAGCACCCGCGACCTGACCCGGATGTTCTGGTCCATCGAGTTCAACGGGCACCCGATGCGGCTGATGACCGACGCCTACGAACACCTCGTCGACGCCTCCGCCAACACCGGCGGAGTCTTCGTCTTCAACAGCGCGTCCTTCTCGCTGACGCGGATCGTCACCGGGCAACTCGACGCGTACGTCGACGTCGGCAACCGGATCCTGCGGGACCATCCGGGGACCGAGGCGGAGTTCCGGCGCGTCGGTCGGGGCGGCATCCTGCACCTCTTCCCGTACGACATCGCGGCGAGCGCCTATCTCGCCAAGCGGGCCGGGGTGGTGGTCACCGACGCGTACGGCGACTCCCTCGACCCGATGCCCCTGCTGACGATCGATCCCGCCAGCCAGCGCTCCTGCGTCGCCGCGTCGACGCCCGAGCTGCACCGCGCCCTGCTCGACACCATCCGCTGGGACCTGCCGGACCCGGCGAGCACAGGAGGTCACCGATGAAGGCCCTGGTACTCGGCCGCGACCGCACCCTCGAACTGGTCGACCGGCCCGACCCCGCGTGCCGCGCCCCCGACGACGTGGTGCTCCGGGTGGAACAGGCCGGCTTCTGCGGCACCGACCGCGGGGTGCTGCTGGGCAGGTTCTCCGCCGTACCCGGCGTCGTCATGGGACACGAGGCGGTGGGTGAGGTGTGCGAGGTCGGCGCCGGCGTCAGCACCGTCAGGCCCGGCGACCGGGTCGTGGTCAACCCGACCCTCTACTGCGGTCTCTGCGACCGCTGCCGGCGAGGCCTGCTGAACTTCTGCGTCAACAAGGCGGGCACCGAGCTCGGCATCGACCGCGACGGCGCGTTCGCCGAGTACCTGCGCCTCGAGGAACGCTTCCTGTACGCGATCCCGCCCGACATGCCGTACGACCGGGCCGTCCTCGTGGAGCCGCTGGCCTGCGTGATGAACAACCTGGAGGCGGCCGGGACGCGTCCCGGTGACCGGGTCGCGGTGCTCGGGGCCGGGCCGATCGGCACGGTGGCGGCCTTGCTGGCCGACCAGTACGGCGCCACCGTGCGGCTGCTGGAGCAGGACCCGTTCCGACGACGCGCCGCGGAGGCGTTCTTCCGCGACCTGCCCTGTCGCGCGGTCAGCGTCGAGGAGCCCGGCGGTGTCCCGAAGGCAGGCGCGGACGTCGTCGTCGACACCGTCGGCTCCCTGCTCGCCGAGGCCTGCGCGATCGCCGCCGACCTGGGCCGGATCGTCGTGATGGGCTTCGACGCACGGGCCACCGCCACGGTCCGCCCGCTCGAACTGCTGCAACGGGGCCTGACGGTCATCGGCGCCGGCGACTACAACAGCCTGCTGTTCGCCCGCGCCGTCGATACGGCGCGGAACCTGCCGCTGGAGGGAACCGTCACCCACCACTTCGGCTTCGACCAGGTCGACGCGGCGCTGGCCGCGCTCGGCCTCGGAGCCGGTGCCGGGTACGCCGGGATGAAGGTCGTCCTGAGGCCGGGAGGCGGGGCATGAGCGACACTCCCTTCCCGTACGGCATGGACCGGCCCGTGCTGTACGGGGAGTACCCGTACTACCGGGCCCTGCCGGAACACTGGGACGCCAACCTGGCCGCGCTCGCGTACGCCGGCGTCGACGTCGTCACCTGCTACGTGCCGTGGCGGTTCCACGAGACGCCGGGCGGCTACGACTTCACGGGCGCCACCGGTGCCCAGCGCGACCTGTTGCGCCTGCTGCGGCTGATCGCCGCGCACGGGCTGCGTGCCGTCCTCAAGCCCGGCCCGTTCGTGCACGGCGAGGTGCAACTGGGCGGCCTGCCCGACCGGGTCAGTCCCAGCGTGGACCCTGGCCATCCTCCCGTACGCGACGCGGCCGGCGAGCCGGTCACGTCGCAGGGACGCGCGTTGCCCAGCACCTTCGGCCCCGACTACCGCGCACAGGTGCGGCGCTGGCTGCGCGCGGTCGACCAGCAGGTTCTCACGCCGCACCTCGCCGCACACGGGCCGATCGTGGCCGTGCAACTGGGCAACGAGGGGATCTACAGCGACGCGGCCCGACCCGCCAGCGCCCACGACTTCTCACCACCGGCCGTACGCGCGTTCGCCGAGCGGCTACGCGGCGGCGACCCGGCGCTCGCCGAGGCCGCACTGCTGCCGCCGCGACGCTGGCCGGCCGCGGTGCGCCTGGCCTGGGCGGGGCAGGCCGGCGCGGTGCTGCGGGAACAGTACGAGGAGCTGGCCGCCGGGCTCTCCGCGCCCGTCCGGGCGGTCGCGACGGTCAACCTGCCGTTGCCGAGCCTCGACACCCCGGGCGGCGCCGCCTCGTGGCTGGTGCGCACCGCGGAGATCGCCCGGTTGGGGCTGCGCGAGGGCTACACCAGCTGGGTGGGCAACGCCGCCCGGTCGAGGTCGGCCTTCGCGGCGCACTGGTTCGGTGTGCGCGCCCGCCGCTTGAGCAACGTGGAGGACAACTGGGGCTTCACCTGGACGGACGAATCCTTCGCCCGTCCCGTCACCACCCTGTTCCACGCCCTGCTGGCACTCGGACTGGGCTCCGCGACGTGCAGCGTCTACACCGCCTGCGGCACGGCCCACTGGGGTCCCGAGATCGACCTCGACCCCGCCGGACTGCGATCGGAGGGCCTGGACCCGGTCGACTACGGGCCGCCGTACTGCCCCGGCGCGCCGCTGCACGAGGACGGCCGCACCGGAGCCAACCTCGCGGCCCTGCACACCCTGCGGGACCTGCTCCGCCGCCCCGGCACGCCGCACGGCGGCAGGTTCGGCGCCGACGTACGCCTGCTGGTGCCCGGGGTGCTCGCCCGCGCCGCCGCCTGGGAGGAGGCCGATGGGCCGGCCGGCGCGATCCTGCGGGGAGCCGTCGACGCGGCCTTCACCCTCATGACCGACCACCAGTACCGCGTCGACGTCATCACCGAGCAGACCGCCGGCCTGAGCCACCCGACCGACCTGTGGCTGGTGCCGCTCGGCGCGCAGGGGCCCGACGACGAACTGCTCGCCCTGCTGCGCCGGCACCGCGACGACGGCGGCACGGTCGTCGTGCTCGCCGAACGGGCCCGGCCCGGGTGGCCGGAGATCGGCGACGTGCTGGTGCCGATGGCCGTCGCGTACGAGACGCTGCCCCGGCTGCTGTCGGCGCCCCGCTACGCCCACCCGGGCAGCGATCCGGGCGTGGTGTTCGTGCACGAGGACGACGCCGGCGCGCCGGTGGGGATCTTCGCCTTCAACGTCACCGAGCGCACCGTGACCGTGCGCCGCACCGTGCGTGGCCGGCCGGTGTCGGTGGAGCTGCCGCGCTCCGGCGCCGCGTACCTGTGCCCTGTCGGCGACACCTTCGAGATCGTCACCGACACGAGCGAGGTCGACTTCCCGCCCTTCCCCCCGACAAGCGCGGCCATCGCCTTGTCCGTCCTCTCGGAGGAGACACCGTGGACCTGGCCCCGATGAAGGCCCCCGACATCAGGTTCGACCGGCTCGTGCCGCGGGCCCTTGTCGATCGCGGGGACACCACGACCGTCCTGATCACCGACTGGCACGCCGACGGCGACCAGCTGACCGCCGGGGCGGTCTGGTCCCGGCTCGGTGGCTACTACACCCTGCTCGACGACGACATTCACGACCCGCTGCTGGTGTTGGAGACCTTCCGCCAGGCGGCCCTGCTCATCGCGCACGTGGTGGACGACGTCCCGCTCGCCACCATGCAGATCATGCGGTCGGTCGAGTTCAGCACGACACGCTCCGGGCTGGCGGTCACCGCGGAACCCACCGAGGTGACCGCGGTGCTGACCACCGAACGGCAGGGCCGCGACCGGCAGAGCATCCTGCAGACCGGCATCAGCCTGCGGCTCTACCGTGGCGGCGCGCTGATTGCGCGCGGCTCGGGACGGGCGGTCGTGCCGCCCGACGACCGGTACCTGCGGGTCCGTGGCCGCGACCCGGGCGAGGTCGTGCCGTCGCGGGCCGGGATGGGGCCGAGCGTGGAACCGAGGAGGGCCGGCCGACTCCTGGAGCGGGACGTGGTGATCTCACCGGGCACCGACGCCGGCCACTTCCACCTGCGCGTCGATCCCGAACACCCCAACTTCTTCGACAATCCGACCGACCACACGCCCGGCATGCTGCTCACGGAGGCGATGCGCCAGGCAGCGGTGGTCGTGTCCGACGACCCGCACTACACGCCGCTTGCGCTGTCCGTCCAGTTCTTCCGTTTCGTCGAACTCGATGCCCCGGCCGACGTTTCCGTGCGGCCGGGGCCGGACGGCTTGCACACCGAGGTCCGCCAGTTCGACAGGGTGGCCGCCCGGGCGAACTGGTCGACCGTGGGCGCGCCATGAACGATCTGATCCGGCTGCCCGCCCGCGAGGTCGTCCGTGCCCTCGGCCGCGGCGAGATCGACCGGTCGAGCGTGCTCGACGCGGTGGCGGACCGGCTGCGCCGCGTCGAACCGCTCGTCAACGCCGTGCCCACCGTGGCGGTGCAGCGGGCGCGCCGCGATCGGCGGCGGCCGTTCGGGCCGCTCGCCGCGCTGCCGATCACGGTCAAGGACGTCGTCGACGTCGCCGGGCTGCCCACCACCTACGGCTCGCCGCTTCGCCGCGACGCCGTGGCCCGGCACTCGGATCCCCTGGTCCGGCGCCTCGAGGAGCGCGGCGCCGTGGTGGTCGGCAAGACCAACGTGCCGGAGTTCCTCGCCGGCGCCGACACCGTCAACGCCCTGTTCGGGCGCACCCGCAACCCGTGGAACGGCACGCTGTCCTGCGGCGCGTCCAGCGGCGGCGCGGCCGTCTCGGTCGCCACCGGCACCTCCTGGTGCGCCCACGGCGAGGACACCGCCGGCTCGATCAGGATCCCGGCGGCCCTCTGCGGCGTGGTGGGACTGCGCCCGACACCCGGGCTGGTCACCGCCGCCGGGACCGGCGACCCCGTGCCCGGGTTCACCGTGCACGGGCCGATCGCCCGGGACGTCGCCGACGCGGCGCTGTTCCTGCGGGCGATGGTGCCGGACGAGGCGGTGCCGTACGTCGCGCCGGGCCCGCTGCGCCGGGTCGCCTTCACCGTCGACCTCGGCGGGCGCGTCCCCGTCACCCCGGAGATCGCCGCCAGTTGCACCCGTACGGTCGCGGCGCTGGAGGGACTCGGCTACCGGGTGGAGGCGTACGCGCCGCCGGTCGACGGGGTGCACGAGGCATGCCTGACGCTGCTGGCCCACCGCGCCGCCGTCCTGCACGGGGCACGGGTCGACCGGCACGGTGACCGCCTGGGGGCGGCCCTGCGCGCCGAGGTGGCGGCCGGACGCGACCGCACACCCCGGCAGGTGGCGGACGCCGGCTGGGCGCGTACCGACTTCGCCGGCCGCGTCCGGGCCCTGTTCGCCCGGTACGACGTGCTGGTCACCGCGACGTTCGGCCGGCCCCCGTGGCCGGTCGGGGAGGGCCTCGACCCGCTGCCGGCGGGGGAGGAGCTGGCGGCCGTCGCCGCCCAGTGGCCGCTGACGACGCTCGCCACGATGGCCGGCTGCCCGGCGCTGACCGTGCCCTGCGGCCGGACCGTGGCCGGAGACGCGGTGGGCCTGCAACTCATCGGCGCCCCGTACACCGACGTCGCCCTGCTGCGCGCCGGCCGTGACGTCGAGCGGGTGCGCGACGCGGTACCTGCCCTGCCGGTCCTCCCGGCGGTGCCGGCATGCTGAGGCCGTACCCGGCGCCGCGCACCGAGCCGCTGCGACCGCCCCCGCAGTACGCGAGGTGGCGCGCGGAGGGGCCGCTCACCCCCGTCGTGCTGCCCAGCGGCGCGACCGCCTGGCTGGTCACCCGGTACGAGGACGTGCGGCGGCTGCTGCGTGACCCGAGGCTGAGCTCGGACTCCGCCCGGGAGGGCTATCCGCGCTTCGGCGCCGCCGTCGAGACCGAGCCGCTGAACCGTACGTTCATCGGGTCGGACGGCCCGCCGCACGCGCGTCTGCGCCGGATGATCGCCGCCGAGTTCTCGGTCGCCGCCGTGCGCCGCACGCGTCCGACGATCGACGCGATCGCCGACGGGTGCGCCGACCGGATGGGGCGCGGTCCCCGGCCCACCGACCTGGTCAGCGCGTACGCCCTGCCGGTCTCGTCGCGGGTGGTCTGTCACGTGCTCGGTGTGCCGTACGACCTGCACGAACAGTTCGAGCACCTGACCGAGGTGCTCACCGACGGCAGGCGGGACGACGAGGAGAAGCGGCGGGCCGGCGTCGCCATCACCGACCTGCTGCGCGACCTGGTCCGTGACCGCGCCACGAACCCGCGCGACGACCTCGTCAGCAGGCTGATGACGGAGCACGTGGCGACCGGCGGGCTGACCGAGCGGGAGGCCGTGGACAACGTCGCCCTGCTACTCGGCGCCGGGCACGACACCTCGGCGAGCATGCTGGCCCTCGGCGCGCTCAGCCTGCTCGGTGACGAGCGGGAACGGCACCGGTTGGCGGCCGGCGGCGAGCTGGACCGCACCGCCGTCGACGAGTTGCTGCGCTTCCACAGCATCATCCAGCTCGGGGTGGCCCGGGTGGCGACGGCCGACGTCGCCGTCGGCGGGCGGGTCATCCGCCGCGGCGAGGGAGTGGTGCTCAGCCTGCCGGCCGCCAACCACGACCCCGCCCGGTTCGCCGGTCCGGACGCGCTCGACCTGCGCCGCGACAACGCCCACCAGCACGTCGCCTTCGGCTTCGGCGCGCACCACTGCGTCGGCCACCTCCTGGCGCGCGAGACGTTGGCGTCGGCGCTGCCGAGGCTGCTGCGGCGGCTACCCGGGCTGTGTCCGGCCGTACCCGTGACCGGCCGGCACTTCAAGGAATCGATGGATTTCCACGGGCTCCGGACGTTTCCGGTGACCTGGTGAGCGAAGGGAACGACATGACCGACCCCGTACGCGATCTCGCGAGCCGCAACAGGCAGATCATCCAGGACAGCTACGACTCCTACTTCACCCGGCGGGACCTGACCTTCCTGGCCGAGGTCATCGACAAGGACTTCGTCCAGCACAGCCCGGACGCGCCCTCGGGGCGCGAGGCCTACCTGGAGCACCTGGCGGAGGCGGCCTTCGCTGGCGGAACCTGCTCTGTCAAGCACGTCCTCGCCGACGGCGACCTCGTCGCCGTACACCATCACATGACCCTTCCCGGCGACGACGGCGCGGGCCTCGCGGTGGTGGACCTGTGGCGGCTGAAGGACGGGAGGATCGTCGAGCACTGGGACGTGGAGCAGCCCGTGCCCGACCCGACGAGGGTCCCCAACGGAATGTTCTGAGATCGCACCCGCGCAGGCGACCGACCCGCCGGTGGGCGGGGGCGACGCCTGCGGCGAGGGGGCCCGAAGAGTTCATCAGCTGATGCCGCCCGGCAGGCCGGCGACACCGCGAAGGGCGTGCCGGGCGGGCCACATCGATTCTTCGACAACGGGGAGACGAGCGTGACGATCGCCGCCAATTCCAACCGAACCGCCAATGATCGCGCCTTCCTGCTGCTCGACGCGATGGCCGCACTCGGGCCCGGCCCCCACCGGCTGCGGGACCTCGCCGCACAGGCGGGGCTGGAGCCGTCCACGGCACACCGGATCCTCCAGTCCGCCATCCGCGTGGGCACCGTGTCGAAGACGGAGCGCGGCCGGTACCTGCTGACCAGCCGCGCCGGCGGAGCCGACTGCGAGGTGGCGCCGGAGCCGTCGCCCGGCCTGTCGGTGCAGAACGGCACCGGCTCCATGCTCGCCCTCTCCCGGCGTATCCGGCTGCTGCTCGCGGCCCTGCAGAAGGCCACCGGCCAGACGGTGCTGCTGTACGTGCCGCTGATGCTGGACACACCGATGCGGTACTGCCTCGCCTACTTCGCGCCCCGCCGCGACGAGTTGCTCGGCGACGCCGAGCGGCAACTGACCTCCGACATCCTGTTCTGCGCACCGCTGTCGGTGGACGCGCCGGGCCGCGTCATGCTCGCCGGGCTCGCCGACGCGCGCGCCGGTGACCCGGGCATCGCCGCCATCCGCGCCAACGGCTACTCCTTCGGGCCCTCGCCGGTCGCCGGATGGCAGACGGTCACCGCGCCGTTGCGCAGGTACGGCCACCTCGCCGGGGCCGTGTGCGTCACCGGCCCGACGTCCTGGATGGACGGCCACCGCGACGAGGCGCTGCGTGAGCTGCTGCGGAGCACGGCCGAGTTGGCCGAGAAGATCGAACCCCTGTGACGGTCCCACCTGGTCGAGGAGCAATCATGTACGGCCCCACCCATGCCGTCGTCGTCGGCGGAGGACTGGCGGGCATGCTCGCCGCGACCGTGCTCGCCGGGCATCCGACGGTGGACACGGTCACCGTCGTCGAACGCGACGAGTTGCCCGACGACGCGACCGAACGCCGTGGCCTGCCCCAGGGCCACCACGCCCACGTGCTGATGTCCAGCGGGGCGCGGATCATCGAGGGCCTGCTGCCCGGCGTCACGCGAGCCTGGCTTGACGCGGGCGCGCACCGTCTCGGCCTGCCCCACGGCTACGTCATGCTGCTGCCACAGGGCTGGCTGCCGCGCTGGGAGACCGAGGAGTTCGTGGTGAGTTGCAGCCGGGCGCTCCTCGACCACGTGGTGCGCCAGCGGGTCCGCCGCCGGGCGGGCGTCCGCGTCCTGGACCGCAGCCGGGTGACCGGCCTGCTGGGTGACGCCGGCCGGGTCAGCGGCGTCCGCGTCCGCCGGGAGGGCGTCGACGAGGAGCTGCCCGCCGCCCTGGTCGTCGACGCGTCCGGTCGGGCCTCCCGGTCCCCGCGCTGGCTCGCCGAGCTCGGCGCCGGGCCGGTGACGGAGGACCTGGTCGACAGTGGTCTGCGCTACGCCACGCGGATCTTCCGCGCCCCGCAGTCGGCGGCCCGGGGGTTCCCCGTCGTCAACGTCCAGGCGGATCCGACACCGCGCCGGCCCGGGCAGACCGCCGCCCTCGTGCCGATCGAGGGCGGCCGGTGGCTGGTCACGCTCTCCGGCACCCGTGGCGGCGAACCGCCCGCCGACGAACGACGCTTCGTCGCCTTCGCGCGCGGCATGCGCCATCCGGTCGTGGGCGACCTCATCGCGGGCGCGGAGCCGTTGGGACCGGTCCGGGTGACCAATAGCACCGCCAACCGCCGCCGGCGCTTCGACCGGATGGACCGGTGGCCGGCGGGGTTCGTCGTGCTCGGCGACGCCGTCGCCAGCTTCAACCCGGTGTACGGCCACGGCATGTCCGTCGCCGCGAAGGAGGCCGCGATCCTGAGGGCGGAACTCGACCGGCACGGGCTGGCCCCGGGGCTGGCCGGCTCCGTGCAGCGGGCCGTCGCCGCCATCGCCGACGAGGGCTGGCAGCACGCGGCGGGTTCCGACATCCGCTTCCCGGACGTCCGGGGAGCCGCGCCGTCGACGATCGACCGCATCCGGTGGCGGTACCAGGACCGCCTGTTCCGCACCGCGCTGGATCGACGGCCGATCGCCGAGGAACTGATCAGGGTCTTCAGCCTCTCGGCGCCGTCGAGCCGGCTGCGCAGCCCGCGGGTGGCGCTGGCGACGCTTCGGGGCCCGCGCGCGGCGCCGCCGTCCGGACCGCCGTTCACGGCTCGGGAACTGGCGATGGTGCGGCATGACGCGCTCTGACGCGGGGCGGTCGCACGCGGTGTCAGGGCACGCATGTGCATTGACAGATGTCGCTGTCAGTGTTACGAACGACCACGAAGCGACAACGGGGGGTTGGTTCGCAGTGCTCATGTCTCACGTCGTCCGCATGCCGGTCGTGGCTGCGGGGCCGCACCGCCCGACGACGGCCTGACGTGGTACGCCTGCGTCCCGTACCCGCCGTCGGTGTTGCGCCGATCAGGGTCACCTTCCTGCTCCACGGCGCGGTGCAGGGGGTCTGGGCCGCCCAGATCCCGTCGGTCCGGGAGAGCCTGCACCTGTCCGCCGGTGACCTGGGCTTCGCGCTGCTGCTCCAGGTCGTCGGGGGACTGGCGGCGTTGGCGTTCGCGGGTCGACTGGTGCGCCGCCACGGCGCTCCGGCGGCCATCCGCGTGGGACTGGTGAGCTACGTCCTGGTGCTGCTCGCCATCGCGCTGACACCCTCGTTCGCCGTCCTGCTCGGGGTGATGGTGCTGCTCGGCGCCACGGGAGCCGTGAGCGACGTGGCGATGAACGCCTACGCCGTCGCGGTCGAACGCGAACTCGACCGGCCCGTCATGTCCGGCCTGCACGGTGCCTGGAGCGCCGGGTCGCTCGCCGCGGCCGCGCTCGCGGTGGCCGGCGCGACCGCCGGCCTCGGCCCCTCGTCCCTGCTCGTCGGCGCGGCGGTGCTGCTGCTCGCCGTCGCCGTTCCCGCCCTGGTCGGTGTCGTGGCGCTGGCCGAGGTCCCCGGGCCGCCGACGCGACGGCGACCGCCGCTCGCGCCGCTGCTCGGCCTCGGCGCCCTGGCCGCCCTCGCCATGTACGCAGAGGGCGCCGGAGCGGACTGGAGCGGGGTGTACGTCCACGACGTCACCGGGGTGGCCGCGGGACCGGCCGCGGTGGGCTATGTGGGCTTCGCGGCGGCGATGGTGGCGGGCCGGCTGGTCGGCGACGCCGTCGTACGCGTCGTGGGTCCGGTGACGACCGCCCGGGTCGCGGCGGCCGTGTCCGTCGTGGGGTCGGCGGTCGTGGTCGCCGCCGTGGCCGCCCCGATGGCCGTGGCGGGTTTCGTCCTGCTCGGCGCGGGTTTGTCCGTGCTGGTGCCGCTGATCTTCAGCGCGGCGGGCCGGCACGGCGGCGCCCGCGACTCCGGCTCGGCCATCGCCACCGTGAGCGCGATGGGGCACGCCGGCTGGCTGGTCGCGCCCGTGCTGGTGGGCCAGGTGGCGGAGTTCGCCTCACTGCGGGTGGCGTTCCTGACGGTGGCGCTCGCCGGGGTGGCGCTCGCGCTCGCCGCCGGCGCGACGGCCGCGGGGACGACGCCGAAAGGGGGAGGTGAGGCCGACGACGAATGAGGTCGGCACGCGATGACGGCGTACCGACCCGGCAGCCGACCATCGCACCCACCCGGGCCGTCCAGTCCGACCGCCCGCCGCACCTCCTGGGGAGATACAGATGACCGCCTTCCTCTACCACTTCCACGGCCTCGGTCCGCACGACTTCTCCGCCATGTCCCCCGACGACCTGGCCCCGCTCCAGCAGCTCGCCGCCGAGCGCGACGTGGAGATCGTCCCGACGATCTACCTCCGGCGGGAGAAGCTTCCGGCCCTGCGCGCCCTCGTCGAGCGCTACGGCGTCCTGTCCGCCGAGGGTGCCCTGCCCAACATCGCGGGCTTCGCGATCGAGGGTCCGCTGCTCGGTCCGGACGGCGGCATCCCCAGGAAGGGCAAGTGGCGCCCGACGGCGGACGAGTGGCGCCAGCTCGCCGACCTCGGCCCGCACGGGCTGCGGTACGTGGTGATGGCCCCGGACGGCGCCGGCCTGGACGAGCCGCTCGACGCCGGGATGACGTTCGCCGACCTGCTCGACCGCTGCTATGACAACGAGGTGCGCATCGCCGTCGGGCACTTCCACCGCGACGATCCCGACCGCAGCGCCCGGCGCGTCGGCGAGGTGCTCGACTACCTGCACTCCCGCTACGAGTCGTCGCCGTACCTCGTGCTGACCGATCACCTCTACAACGACATGCCCCGCAGGTTCGTCCACGCCTGGCGGACGGAGGTGGCCCTGGCGCGCAAGCCGGAGCAGCTCGCCGCGGTCATCGGCCCGACCTGGACGCGGCAGAACATCGCCGAGCTGCTCGGGCCGGTTCCGGCTGCCGTGCTCACCGCGGCGCTCGACGGCCGGCTCATGCCCTGCCTCAACTTCGACGGGCGCCACGTCGACCTGGCCATCTGCCGTCGCACCGTGGACTTCCTCGGCTGCGACCGGCTCATCGCGCTGACCGACCACACCGAGATCGACACGATGGCCGGCGAGGTGTTGACCCAGGACGCCTACAGCCGGCTGCGGCTGCGCGACGACGGCGCCGTGGCGGCCGGCTCGTCCGGGTACGAACTCCAGCGGGCGAACATGCTCTCCATCGGCCTGGACGCCACCCAGATCGACCAGCTGTTCCGCAGCAACCCGAAGGCCGCGGTGGCGTACCGGCCGAAGCGACAGACCGCCCGGGTGTGAATCCCGCCGAGACGAAGGGTCGTGACGTGCGTCTTGTCTTCCTGCGGCACGGGCAGACGGCGGAGAACACCGTGCGACGGGTATCGACCCGACGTCCCGGCCCGCCGCTGGACGCGACCGGTCGCCGGCAGGCCGCGCAGGCCGGCCGGCGACTGGCCGCGCTGCCCGGCGTGGCGGGCGTGCTGACGAGCCCGCTGCGGCGGGCCGTCGAGACCGCCGACATCGTGGCGGCGGCGGTGGGCGCGCCGGTACGGGTCGCCGAGGAACTCGCCGAGTGCGACGCCGGCGAGATGGAGGGGCGCCTGCACGACGACATCGCCGCGCAGATCGACGAGACGTGGCACCGCTGGCTGCGCCTCGGTGACCTCGACCATCCCTTCTCGCCGACGGGGGAGTGCGCCCGCGCGGCGGTGAGCCGGGTGCGGCGCCTCGTCGAGCGGCTCGACGGCCCGGGCGGCGCGGAGCAGACCTTCGTCCTCGTCGGTCACGGCACCCTCTTCCGGATCGTCCTGCCGCACCTGTGCGCCAACCTCTCCGCGGAGTTCGTCCTCGCCGACCCGGGCATCGACAACACCGAGCAGGTCGATGCCGTTCGTGTCGACGGTGCCCTGCGCTGCGAGTCCTGGCGCGGATCCCCGCTGCCCGCGCACATCCGGGCGAGGCCGCGGTGACGGCGGCGGGGCTGCCCCGGGTGTCCTTCCTGACCGCCGCCCATCCGCGTCGGACGGACTTCCTGCACGAGACGGCGGAGAGCGTCGCCGCCCTGCGGTCGCGCCTGCTGCCGCACGGCGTCGGGATCGAGTGGTGCTTGGTCGTCGACGGCCCTGGGGCCGACGGCGCCACGGTGGACAAGGCCGGCCCCGACCGGGTGCTGAGCCTGCCCATCGCGCAGGGCGTGTCGGCGGCGCGCAACCACGCCCTGGCGGCCAGCACCGGCGAGTGGGTCTTCCCGCTGGACGCGGACGACGTGCTCGACGTCGACGGCTTCGAGGAGGTGGTGGCGACTTCGTACCCGGACGGGACCACCTGGGTGGCGACGAACCGCCGCTGGCTCGACGACCTGTCGCGTACGCCGCGATGGATCGATCAGCCGCGCCGCTGGCGCCGGTACCAGTTGGAGGAGGAGTGGGTCTCGCCGTTTCCCTTCCACCCCAACAACATCATGGTCCGCCGGTCGGTGGCCCTCGCCACCTTCGGCTGGCCCGGCCTCGGAGTCAACGAGGACGTCGGATTCTGCCTCAACGTGGCCGCCGCCGGGCCGGGTCTGACGCTGCCCGCCGTGACCGTGCTCTACCGGCGCTGGCCCGGTCAGACCATCGTCAGGACGGGGTACCACGACGCGAAGGTGCACGCCTTCGCGACGATCGAGGCGGCCGTCAACGCGCGTCGCGGGCGGGCGGGCCTGCCGCCCATCAGCGCACCACGGCCCAGCCCGCACTGAGCCGCGTCCCGCCGACCGCTGCTGTCCGCTCAGGACGTCAAGTGCCCGGGAGGCGATCGCGGCGTACTCGACATCTGTCGACGTCTGTCGATAGTGTTGCTGGGCGTCGTCTGGTCGGCCCGACGCCGTCGCGGGCGGCGTCCGGCTGGCCGCCTCCCGCGGGCAGGGCGACCGTGACCACGGCAGCCCGTCGTCGATGCCGGCGGTGGCCGTGGCGGTACGGGACGGCGGGGTCGCCCGCGTGTGTGGTCGAGTGTCCGACGTCGGCCCGTCGGCCCGTCGGCCGGTGGAGCGGTCCGACCACGGACGCAGTCGTGATCAGTGGTGACGGGAGGGGTGGCCCATGGGAACCGAGCGCTACGCCGTCGACGCTCACGCCGTGGATGTCGACGACGCGAACGCCGTGGAGTGCGCCTACGACGACGCCAGCGCTTCCGGGCCCGCGCCGTTGACCTGGGCGCAACGCTTCATGTGGGACGTCATCGCCGCCGCCGGAGTCGCACCGGAGGCGTTCGACCTGCTTCTCGTCCACGACCTCGCCGTCCCCGTCACCCCCGACGAGGCGCTCGGCGTGGTACGTGACTTCCTGCGCCGCCATCCCGTGTTGCGTACGTCGATCTCACGGACCGGGCAGGGAACTCCGGTGCAGAGCGTCCGGGCGTCGGCAAGGGTACGTGTCCCGTTGACGCATGGCGTCGAGGCGGACTTCGAGCGCCAGCGTGACCTGGTGCCCGGCACGACGGAGGCGCAGCTGTGCCGCCCGTTGTTCGCACTCGATCGGGACAGGGTCGTCCGGGTCGCCATGCGCATCAGCCACCTCGCCACCGACGCCGGGGGGCTGCGGCTGCTCACCGACGACCTCGCCGCGTCGTTCGTTGGTCGTCAGGGAGTCGACGGGCCCGCGGAAACGCCGTCACCAGTGGACAGGGCCCGTTTCGAGAACGGTCCCGACGGCGTCGAGGTCCAGCGGAGAGCCGTCGACGTCGCCGCGCGGATCTACGCCGAAGCGTCGCCGACCATGTGGCCGCGCCCCCGACGGCGGCCCGAGCCCGAGCGCTTCTGGTACGGCCAGTTGCGCTCCTTCGACCTGCTCGCGGCCATGGAGGCCCTGACCCGGCAGCGACGTCTGCGTCGGATCGGCATCCTCACCGGTGCACTCGCCACCGTGTCGGCGACGGTCGCCGGTCTGCCTGCGGCGCTGCTGTTCACCATCTCGAGCAACCGGTTCGACGCGGCCTGGCGCGGCTACCCGGGCCCTCTCTCGCAGGAGGCGATCCTGCACCTGCCCGTACGCGACGACGTGACCGGGACGATGCGCTCGGCCATGGCGCTGACGATGCGTTCCCTGCAGAGTGCGTGTTACGCGCCCGAGGCGATGGAGGCGACCCGCGAAGCCGCGCAGTGGCGTCGAGGGGTCTGTTTCGACGCCGTGGGCTCCGCGATCGTACTGAACCTCCTGGCCGACGAGCCCGGTGTCCCCGGAGCGACCGTCACGCCCGCTCCGACCACCTTCACCTGGACCGGGACGACCAACGCCGAGAATCTCGGGTTGTACCTCGACGCGCAGCAGACCGCGACCGAGTTCGTCCTGGGCGCGCGGGTGGACACGAGCCTGATGGCGCCCGGTGAGGCGGAGGCGTGGTTGCGGACGATGGAGTGGGCGATCGTGTCCAGCGTGGCTGGCGACGTCGGTGTCGCCGACGTGCGGGCCTACCTGCGCGGCCACGGCGTGCGCTGTGGGACCGACCGTGGCGACAATCTCGAACTGTCGATGTCCGGCTGTGAACGGGTGGTGGCGGAGGCGACCGGCGCGCGGGCCGTTCGCGTCCGCCGCCACGACCCGGACAGCATCGGGACCCTGTGCTACCTGGCCGGTCCGCGACTGGTCGGCACGCCGGGCGAGGCGCACGTCGCCGTGATGGCGGCCCTGCCGGCCGGGCAGCCGGCTGTCGCGCCGTCGACGTACGTCATCGTGGCGGAGCCGCCGGCCGATCCGTGCGACGACGAGGCGTGGTCACGCCTGCCGGTGCTCTCCCGGGGCGACGGTCGTGAGCGGACCGCAGATGCAGGCCAGGATTAGCCGTCCCGCCGCGCCGGGCAGGTCACGTCGCGGCTGCCTCGTCCTGCGCACCGCTGCGCAGGATTCCCGCCAGCGAGTCGATGCTCGGGGCGGCCAGGAGCACCCCGAGGTCGACGGGGACTCCGAACTCCTTCTCGATGTCCGCGCCGAGTTGTAGGAGGTCCAATGAGGTGAGGCCCAGCGCCAGCAGGTCGTCGTCCGCGTCCGCCTGCGGGAAGCCGCGGGCCCGCACCAGAGCGACAAGTATGCGTTGATGGCTGTCCTCGGCTCCCTGTGCCGCCCCAGTCATGTGGCCATGCTACCCGTGTGACGGGTCGTGGTTGAGGGCGCTCGAGTGGAGTCGTCGGCGGCCGGGCGGTCACGACCACCTCACCCGTCGTCGTCCCGGGTGGCGTCCGCTCGCACGTTGTCGGTGACCGGCACCGCCGCCGGCTCGGTGGGCAGATCGGGGTGCAACGCGCGCAGTTGCGGGCAGTCGACGAGCAGTCGCCGGAAGGTCCCCGTGCCCACCACCCGCCCCGCGTCCATCACCACCACGACGTCGGCCCGCGTCAGCGCGGGGATCCTGTTCGACACGATCAGCAGGGTCCATCCCGCCGCCAGGGCCCTGGCGAACAGCCGGTCCCACAGCACCTTCTCGGTCTGTAGGTCCAACGCGCTGGAGACGTCGTCCACGATCAGCAGGTCTGCTCCGCGAGCAATCACGCGCGCCGCGGCCAGCCGGTGCCGCTGTCCGCCGGAGAGCCGGTGGCCGCGTGGCCCGACCACGGTCTCGAATCCCTCCGGCATGGCCGCCAGGTCCTCGTCGAACGCCGCCACGTACGCGGCATCGCGCTCCACCCGACCGTCGCTCGGTAGGCCGAACAGGATGTTCTCCCGCACCGTGTCGCTGAAGAGCTGCGGGGCCTGCGGCAGGTACGCGCAGCGCGGCGGTACGAGGAAGGTGGCCGGATCGGCGACCGGCTGGTCGTTCCAGCGCACGGTGCCGGTCTCGGGCGGAAGCATCCCCAACAGACACTGCACGAGCGTGCTCTTGCCCGATCCCACCCGGCCGGTGATCACCGTCGTGGATCCCCGCGCGAGGGTGAGATCGACGTTCCGCAGCGCGAAACCGTCCGTGCCGTACCGGTAGGACAAGCCGCGCACGTCGAGTCGCCGCAACCGGTCGGCGGCGGCGACGGACGGCGGCGGCGCGTCCGGTGCGACGGCGGGGGTCCGGGCACGCAGGCGCAGCGGCTGCGGCAGGGCCAGCTCGGTCGTGGGTCGTCCCTGCAACAGTGGCGTCAACCGCTCGGCGGAGACCTTGGCCTGCCGCCACCGCCGCAGGAAGTCGCCGAGCACCGCCACCCCGATGCCGACCTCCTCCAACAGGTAGGTGAACAGGGCGAAGTCGCCCACGGTGAAGTCGCCGCGGCGCATCGCGTCGGCGGCGACGAGCAGGATCAGGCCGGTGCCCAGCGCCAGGACGTAGCGGGACGACGAGTGCAGGATCGCGAAGAAGACGTTGTCGCGGACGGCGGCCTGTCGGCGGATCCTGTTGCGCTCGGCGAGCCGGCCGATCACCCGCTCCTCGGCCCCGCTGAGCTTGATCAGTTGGACGTGGGAGAAGACCTCGTTGAGGAAGGCCGACACGTCGCCGGCCGCCTGCCGGCTGCGGGCGCGGAACCTGGTGACCCGCCGGCCGGCGCCGTAGCTGATCAGGACGACGCTGAGTGCCGGCAGCAGGACCAGGACGGTGATCCGGGCGTCGATGTGCAGCATGACCGCGACCGCCACCGACGCGAACGAGAGCGACGAGGTGAGGTTCATGAGGCCGCTGCGCTTGCACAGCGCGTCCACGACTTCCCGCACGTCCTCCATGAACCGGCTGAGCGCGTCGCCGACCGGCATGGGTAGCGCCCGCGCGGCGGGCAGCGCCATGATCCGATCGAAGAGGTTGTGCCGCAGCAGCGCGAGCAGGACGCCACGGAGCGCGGTGTCGGCGACCATCCAGCCGATCCCCAGCGTGACGTGCACGATCTTGACCAGCACCAGGGCCGCGATCAGCCAGAAGACGGGGGAGTCGTTGGCGGGGGAGGCAAGGGCGTCGAGGACCCACTTGGTGATGAGGCCGGGCACCATGCCGACGAGGAAGAACGCCGCCCCGATGGTCGCGTCCACGAGGAACGACAGGCGACGTCGCGACAACAGCACGAGGAGCAACCGATCGGCGCGTCTGCGGGTCAGCATCGCCGGTCGCCCACCTCGTCCGTGTCCAGGTCGTTCACGCCCTGCGCCAGTAGTCGGCTGAACCGTGACCCCGGATCACCGGCGAGGTCCTCCCGGCGGCCGTACTCGACCATCCGCCCGTCCTCGAGGTAGAGGATCCGGTCCACCGCGCTGAGGGTCGACAGCCGGTGCGCGACCACGAGGCCGGTCCGGCCGGCCAGCAGAATGGTCATGGCGTGCTTGAACAACTGCTCGGTGGCGGCGTCGAGACGTGACGACGCCTCGTCGAGCACGACCACACTCGGGTCGGCCAGGACCACCCGGATGAAGGAGACCAGTTGCTCCTCGCCGGCGGAGAGGCCGTGGCCACCGGGACCCAGCACCGTCTCGAGCCCGTCAGGCAGCCGGGCCAGCCACTCGGTCATGCCGAGCGTGTCGAACGCGCGACGCACCTGCTCGTCGGAGCGGTCCGGATCGAAGACCGTGACGTTGTCGCGCAACGTCGCCTTGAACAGCTGAACCTCCTGCGAGATGACCGCCAGCCGCTCGCGGGCGCTGCCGGGACGCACGGCGGTGACGTCCACGCCGTTGACCAGGACGGCGCCACCGGTGGGCGCGTAGAGACCGGTCAGCAGGCGCGCCAGGGTGCTCTTGCCGCTGCCGGTGCGGCCGACGACGCCGACGGTCTCACCGGCCGGCACCACGACGTCGATGTTCCGGAGCACGTCGGGACGCTCCGGCGCGTACCGGAAGCTCGTCCGGCGGAACTCGACGCGCACCGGCCCCGACGGGAACGGGCGCCCACCGGCACCGGGGCCGGGCGCCGGTAGGTCCAGGAGGCCCTGGAGCCGCCCCACGCAGGCCGCAGCGGCCTGGTAGTCCTGGATCTGGAGCGCCATCTGGTCCAGCGGCTGCATCATCTGCTGCGTGTAGACGAAGACCAGGTACACCGTGCCGAGGGTCATCGCGCCGATGGAGTACAGCCAGGCCGACCACGACAACGCCACGGCCGTGCCCAGCCAGGCCGTGAAGGACGCAGCCGACCAGAGCGCGATCATGCCCCAGAGGGCGGCCCCCTGCTCGGTGCGGAAAACGGCCCGGCTGGCCTGGAGCAGCCTCTGCCGCACGTACGGGCCGCCGCCGCTGCCGCTGATGTCCGGCGTGGCGCTCAACGCCTCACCGAGGAGGCCGCTCAGGTCGCTGGACGCCTGGCGCAGGTCGTCGAACGACGCCTGCCCTCTGCGGGCGAGGCGACGCAGCGCCACCGCGGCGACCACAGCCAGGACGCCGACGCAGAGGCCGATCCGCCAGTCCACCACCAGGAGCGCCGCGATCAGCCCCGCCAGCAGCAGTGACTGCCCCACCACCGTCAGCACGAAGCGGGACAGGAAGTTGGCCAGCAGGCTGACGTCGCCCTCGACCCGCTCGACCAGGTCGCCCGGGCGGGTGGTGCTGTGAAAGTCCATGCCCAGCGCCAGGCAGTGGCGGGTGACGTCGACCCGGACCTGATCCATCACGGTCCAGGCGAGGCGTTCGGCCACCGCGGCCTCGGCGACGCCGACCAACCGGGCCAGCAGGCTCACCACCAGGTAGCCGGCGACCAGCAACGAGGCCGAGGCGATGGCGGCGGTGGAGCGGGTCACCTCCTGTTCGATGTACCACCGGATCAGCAGCGGCGCCAGCAGGTCGAGCGCGACGCCGCCGATCAGAGTCAGCGCCAGGACCGCGAGGGCGGCCGGGTGCCGGCGGAGCTGCCGGGCGGCGAACCGGGGCGCCGCCCGCCGAGGCGGAGCCGGCGGTGCTGCCGGGTCGGTCACGGGGGGTGGCGCGGGACCCGTGAGGTCCGGCGCGTCGGTGCGGTCAGAGGGTGCCAAGGCACTCGAGATAGTCCGCCACGAACGACCGGATGAAGTCCTCGTCGAACGTGTTGGCGTTGTATTCGACGGTCACGGCCGACTCGTCCCCGGCGGCGATGTAGCGGAACTTGAAGTTCTCCCACCAACTGCCCTGCCGTCGGAAGGAACGGGGTGGCTCCTGCGGGGCGGCGGCCAGCCGGACCGGCCCGGGACGGCTCGGCTCCTGCCGTACCGCGTCGAAGATGAACAGGCTGTCCACGTCGCCCGGGTCGAGGTGGGACCGGTCCCAGACCCGGGAGACGAAGATCCGCTGGTGCGCGTAGGCGGCGACCAACCGGTCGCGTAGCTGCGGGACGAGCTCGGCCGCCGTGCGCCCGAGGGCGCCCTCCACGTGCACCGTGAGCACGTTCGTCAGCGAGCCGACCACGGTGTCGTAGCCGGGCATCGACCGGCCGGTCACCATGGTCAAGGTCGCCACGGTGTCGAGGCCGGTCACGGTCGACAGCAGCTTGAGGTACGCGCTCAGCGTCAGCATCGGGGCGGTCGCGCGCAGGGTGCGGGCCGCCGTACGCAGTTTCTCGTCGACCAGCGGGCCGGTAGGCACACGGATCTCCGCGTGGTCGAACCATCCGATCTGGTCGGTCTTGCGGGTGACCGGCACGGCCAGCGGTCGTACCGGTGCCAGGGTCCGCCCCCAGTGTTCCAGCTGCCCGGCCGCCTCGGCGCCGGCGGCCCAGCGCCGCTCCGCCTCCGACCACTCATGGCACTGCATCGCGGGTGGCAGCTCGTCCGGTTCTCCGGCCAGTTCTGCGGCGAGCAGCTCGACGAACTCCCGCCGGAGGATGTCGACCGCCCACCCGTCGGCGACGATGTGGTGCATCGTCATCGAGACGACCGCGTGGTCGTCCGACATGCGGATCAGGCCGACGCGGACGAGCGGTACGCGTTCCAGGTCGAACCCGGTGCCGCGCTCGCGCCGGACCAGATCCGCGTACCGCCCGGCCCGCTCGTCCCCGGATGTTCGGCGGAGGTCCTCGTGCCAGAAGTACGTGTTCGGCAGGTCCCGGTGCACCCGCTGGTACACCACGCCGTCGCTTACCGCGAAGCTCGTCCGGAGGGCGCCGTGGCGCCGGATCAGCTTGTCCGCCACGTTCCGGCACACCTCGGGGGTGAGGCCGACGGTCAGCGACATCCGGAAGGAGATGACCAGATCCGGGTTGCGGTGGACGCCCTCCCGCCCGTACCAGTCCCGTTGCTGATCCGAGGCGGGAACGGTCACCTCGATCGCGTCGTCCGTCTCGGTCTCGTCGTCGCCCATGGTCGCCTTCCCATCTGTCGGCGTCCGGTCCGACCAGGGCGGACCGGACACGCTCAGCGGAGCCGCCACCCGTCGGGATGCCACCGCCTCCTGGCGCGCAACGCCGGCTCGGTTGAATCGGGGCGCCTGCGGCGGGCGGTCTGCGGCGCGTCGACCATGCTTGGGGAGCGCGATGCGACCCCCGGTCGGCGCGGTCCGTGTGCGCCAGCGAACGCCACGTCACCCTAACGCCTGGTCGCATCGACGGTCCAGAGGGCTCCTCGACCGTTCCCGAAGCTTTTCGGCGTTCGTCGCAAAGGGACGGTCCATGGTGGCCGACGAACCCGGTGGCCGCCGCCAGGGCCGGACACAGCGGGCGATCGGCCGGCTGCGCGTGGATGCGGTAGGGTGCCCGAGGAGCGGACAATCGGCCCATATCACTTCTAGGAGCACAGATGCCCGAAGGCTGGCAGTGGGATCAGACCCTGTTCCGCGGTAGTGCCGCCTACTACGACCGGGGCCGGTTGCCCTATGCACCCGGATACGCGGCGCGGCTCGCCGGTGACCTCGGCCAGCACGGTCAGGGCCGGCTGCTGGACGTCGGATGTGGGCCGGGCACGGTGACGTTGGCGCTGGCACCCTACTTCGCCGAGGCCGTCGGCGCCGACCCGGATCCGGACATGCTCGCCGAGGCTCGCCGTCGCGCAGAGAATCTCGGTGTACGGAACGTGAGCTGGACGGAGGCGCGCGCCGAGGACCTTCCGGCCGGCCTCGGGGCCTTCCGGGTGGTGCTCTTCGCCCAGTCGTTCCACTGGACCGACCGCGAGCGCGTCGCCGCCACCGCGTTCGAGATGATCGAGCCGGGTGGCTACTTCGTGCACATGAGCGACCTGAAGCAGCCGCCGGCGCACCCGGTTCCGCTGCCGCACCCGGCGCCGCCGTTCGAGGGGATCGCGGCGCTCGTGCGCACGTACCTCGGTGAGGTACGCCGCGCCGGGCAGGGCGTGCTGCGGCACGGCACGCAGAGCGGGGAACGCGCGATCATCGAGGGGGCCGGGTTCGCGGGCTACCAGCGTCTGGTCGTGCCCTCCGGCGCGGTGGTCAAGCGGAGCGCGGACGACGTCGTGGCGTGGGTGTTCTCCCGGTCGGACTCTGCGCCCCACCTGTACGGCGAGCGCCTCGACGAGTTCGAGCGCGACCTGCGCGCGCTGCTGCGCGAGGTCTCGCCCGACGGCGTGTTCGCCGAGCAGTTGCCGGACACGGAGATCTGGTACTGGCGCAAGCCGCTGGACTGATCGCCCGATCGTCGCCGGTCCTGCCTCCCGGGCGGCGGCGTGGTGACCTGGCCGCCGCCCCGGGGTCGCCCCGGGGCGGACAGGTTGACGCCGGCGGCCGCGGGGCGTCACGTCACGTCGTGGCCGCGCCTTGCGCCTGTCGCATCGCCGCCGCGATCTCGCTGCGGATGAGCCGGGACTCCTCGAACCCGCCGACCTCGACCTCCTCGAGCCCGGGCGTGGTCTGGAACGTGGCCTTGACCCGTTCCCCGGTGAACTCGAACAGCACGACGCCGAGCTGTTCCAGCCCGGCGGGTAGCTTCTCGGTCTCCTCGCGGTGCACGAGGAACGCGGTCGAGGGCCCCCAGAGCTCGAACTGTGCGCCGTGCCAGGTCTTGCGGTAGCGGTGGACGTCGCCGTTGGAGACGCCGAGCAGTCGCGCCGCGCGCAGCGTGTCGAGGACGCGGTCACGGTCGGCTGGGTCGATCGCGCCCTGCCGGCCGTCGCTGCCGCAGTAGCCGGTCCAGAAGGACTTGTGCAGGAACAACACGGCGGCGCGGTCCTCGACCGAGGGCGCGACATCGGCCAACCACCGCCACTGCTGGTCCTCCTCCGGCAGGCCGGTGCCGAAGATCTGGCTGTTGAGCCCGATCAGCGCCACGTCGCCGAACCAGTGCAGCCACGGCGCCGGGCCGAAGTGTCGACGGTACCGGGCCAGGCGCTCGGCCGTGGCGGTCCACCAGGTGCGCTCGTACGGTTCGCCCACGTCGTGGTTCCCGGGGATGAGGAGCATGGGCGCGTCGATCAGGCCGAGCAGTTCCCTGGCCGCCTGGTAGTCCTCCTCGGAGTCCGGGTTGGACAGCACCGAGTCGCCGGCGTGGACGACGAGGTCCGGTCGCAGGGTCTCGTTGACGAACCGGGCGAGCGTACGGAAGTTGCGACGCAACGGGCCGTCCCAGCGGGACAGGTGCGTGTCCGAGATCTGCACCAGACGTAGCGTCGTGGTGCCGTCGGTGGATGTTGTCATAGCGCTCCTCGGACGATCCCGGCGGGCGGCACGGTACGCAACCCTAGGCGCTCCCCATTCGAACTTCAACTGATCATTCTCGATGCGTGAGAGCGCTTCCTGTCGATCATTCCTGTCTTTAGGATGTCGCTGTGCCCCTGTGGCAAGGAGTGCTCGCCATGCATTCATGGCATCTGTCGGTCCTGCCCGGTCGCCGCCACCGCACCGTGGACCACGCGATCACAATGACGCGGTCGGCGGTGTGGCGATCCATCCCGCAAAGGAATCCCGCATGCGTGACGTCCTCGATGTGGAAATGCTCCGCCGGCGGTACCGTGACGACGGGTTCTGCGTGGCGCCGCCCGTTGTCGCGCAGGACGTCCTCGACGAGGCGACCGTCGCCGCGGAGGCCGTCGCCGCGGGGGAGAGCGACACGGGCCTGGCGCCGAAGCTGCGCGAGCGCGAGCGCGGCGACGGACCGCAGCGGTTGGTCAAGATCGCCGAACCGCACAACTGCAGCCACGTGTTGCGCCGCCTGGTGGCGCATCCCGGGATCTGGCGGCTCGCGGCCGCGGTGACCGGTGCCCGGGCGTTGCAGATCTGGGCGGTGGACCTGTTCATCAAGCGCCCGACGGAGGAGGCGCCGGTGGGCAACATCGGCTGGCACCAGGACGGCCCCTTCGCGCCGTACTGGCAAGGCGACATCTTCACGGTCTGGCTGGCGCTCTCCGCCGTCTCAGCCGACGCGTCGCCGCTGCGGTACGTACCCGGCTCGCAGCGGCTCGGCCCGCTCGGTCGCGTGGACCTGTTCCGGACCGATCTGGACCCCGCCCGTACCGGCCTCCCGCTGCCGGACGGGTTCCGCTGGAGCGAGGTGACGGCCGAGGTGGCCGCGGGCGGCCTCGCCCTGCACCAGCGCGACACGCTGCACGCCAGCGGGCCGAACCGGTCCGCGCAGCCCCGGCGGTCGCTGGCGATCCGGGTGCGTACGGAGCGGTGCGTCCTGGATGGCGAGGCGGCCGTCGCCCGGCGCGAGCACCTTCGCGACGAGGCGTTGGCACCGGTCGTCTACGGCGACGCGCGGCTTCTCGCAAGGTGAGGAGATCGCTTTTCATTTGGTGGCGATTCCCATGCCCATAGACGTTCTTCACTCGACGGTCTTGACATTCGTCCGCGTCAGCGGGTTTGCTGTTGGTGGAGCCGCCGCCCGAAGAAAGCACCGGCAGGATCACAAACGGGGAGTGAACGAGAAATTGCGGTCGCGGGCGTGACGCGCCCTGGGCGCTCCCATTCGAACGTCCGACAGGCGCCTTGTGATCGTCGGCGCCGTGTGGCGCTCACGCCGATGGCGGGAAATGCGTCGGGACGCTCTGGTCGGGCCGTAACGAGGACGAATTGCGGCCGGCGCGGTTTTTTGGAAGGCCCGGCCCGCGCCACGGCGGTGTTCACAACGACGAGTGCACCGTGCGTGCCCGACCGACGCGGACGGGCGAGGCGAAGACCGACGAGGTGGTGAGCTTTGACGACACCCACGCAGCGCGCGACGACCAAGAAATCCGTCCTGGTCCTCGCCGGCGAAGGGCCGTACTTCAAGAACAGCTCCTACTACCACGGCACGATGTTCGACCGCGGCGGCACGCACCCGCTGGCGCCCGAGTACCCCCGGCACCCCCTCGGCGGCCTGCGCCTGACCGACCTGCGCTACCGCGACGGCGCGCGCTGGAGCCCGCTGCTGCGGCCCAAGCGCGGCGCGGTGCCACACCTGACGTCGTACACGTTGGAGTCGATCCTGCTCGCCGCGGAGCGACCGTTCGAGATCCTCGACCTGCTGGACGTCTGGGACCTCAACCGCGAACCGGCCGCGCACCACGACGTCGTGTTCCTGTCGACCACGTTCATCTGCGACCGCCGCACCCTGACCCGGGCGCTCGACTGGATCCGGCAACGCTGCGGCGGCGCCCTGGTGGTGCTCGGCGGGCAGTACAGCAACCTGAAGTACGACCGCATCATGCGGGTGCACCCCGAGGTCGACATCATCGTCCGCGGCGACGGCGAGGAGGCGATCCCGCTGCTGCTCGCGGCGCTCGACGGGCGCGGCGAGCTCGACGAGGTGCCGAACCTGGTGGTGCGCACCGGCCCCGAGACCCACCGGCAGACGCCGTTTCGCTACATCGACCTGGAGGCGTACCCGTCGCCGGGCTTCGGCAGGCTGCAACGCCCGGTCGTGCCCTACGAGTCGATGCGGGGCTGCCCCTTCTCCTGCCGGTTCTGCTCGTTTCCGATGGCGTCCCCACGGTGGCGGTACAAGTCGGCCGAGAAGATCGCCGCCGACTGGGCGCGGTACCACGATCTCAACGACGCCGGCCACATCCGGGCCATGGACTCCACCTTCACGGTCCCGCCGCGGCGGATGCGGCAACTGCTGGACCTGCTGCCGGCCGTCGACGTGACGTGGGAGGCGTACACCCGGGCGAACGTGATCACCGGACGCGAGACCGTCGACCGTCTCGCCGAGGCGCACTGCGCCACCCTGTCGATCGGCTTCGAGTCGATGAGCCCCAAGTCGCTGGACCTGATGCACAAGCAGGTACGCGCCGAGCACAACCGGCGGGCGCACGAGGCGCTCTCCGACGGGCCGGTGAAGTACCGGTGCTCGTTCATGGTCGGCTACCCGGGCGAGGCTCCCGAGGACTACGAACTCACGCACGAGTTCCTCGCCGGCGAGTACACCGGCCACTTCATGCTCTCGGTCTTCTCCATGACGGACGAGACGATGCCGGTCTGGCAGGACGCCGAGCGTCTCGGCATCCACGTCGACGACTTCGAGGATCCGGACTCCGGCTGGACCCACGCGGGCATGGACCACACGACCGCCCGCAAGCTGCACCGGCGGACGCTCGACGAGGTGCGTCTGCGCAACGACCGGGCCGTGCTGCTGCTGTGGCAGACGGACTACCACACCCCTCTCGTCCCGGGACTGTCCGTCAAGGACAACCTCTGGGCCGAGAAGCTCGTGGAGCGCCTCGGGATGCTGCCGGTGGACGTCCCGGACCCGCGGGAGCGCGTCGACGCCGCGGCCACGCTCCTCGACTCGCTGGAGCTTCTCGGCGTGCGGGCAACCAATCACTCGCCGGACGGACGGTCAGGAGAGATGGCGTGACGAACCCGGCCTATCAGACCAGTTACCTCCGCGTCGGGGAGACCCCCGCCGGCACGGAGCGCGGCGTGCTCTACTGCGACCCACTCACCTCACTCGTCGCCTACCCCTCCTTCGAGCAGTACCTGATCCAGATGCTGCCGGCCCTGGCCGCCGACGAGATGCACATCGCGATCGGCGACGTGGACGGGCTGCGCGAGTACGTGATGGAGCGGCGGGCCGTCGACCCGTACAGCTTCGGACACCTCGCGGGCAACGCCTGCATGCGTACGATCGGCGCGCTGACCAGCGAGTGGGCGGCGCTGGAACTTAAGGACGTCGACTTCCACATCTGCGGCACGTTCGGCGGCGACGAGGTCATCGTCGCCGCGGCCGGACTCAGTCACGACGCGTTCCTCCAGAAGATCCACAGCCTGTGCCACGACCTGAAGGTGTCCTCCCCACGGCCGTGCAGCTTCGCGCTGGCCACCCTGGAGCGCTGCACCCTCGAACCGCAGCAAGCCCGCAGCGCCTACCGCATCCTCGTGTCGGCCGTCGACGCGCGGTTGTTCTCCATGAAGGAAGGCGCCCGGCTCGCGGGCGCCCACCTGGAAGGGGTCGTGGCCGACCTGGGGACCGTGTCCCTCGGTGAGGCGCCCGGCCAGAACGGCATCGAACACCCGACCAAGATCGGAGGCGGATGGTGACCAGCATGGCGATGAGCTCCGCGGTGGAACAGCTGCGAGCCCTGTCCAAGGAGTTCGACGTGCCGTTCGTGGACGTCGCGCTGATCGCCGCCAATGCGGAGGGCGCCCGCCCGCTGCGCGACTACCCGCGGGCCCGCATGCAGCTCAGGCCCGTCGGCTCGGACGAGGTCTGGCAGATCATCCTGCCGTTCGACAACGAGCAGTCCCGGTTCGAGGTCCTCGACGGCGCGCTGCTGTTCGAGGGCGAGCCGGTCGCCGACGTCGTCGCGCTCGAGAACGACGACGTGGTGCTGACCTACCTGCGCGCCGGCGGGCGGTCGATCACCCTCAACACCCACTCGCGGTCGCGGTGCACCGGCTGCATGTTCTGCCCCAACGTCATCGAGGACGCCTCGGACGACACGCTGACGTCGGAGAGCCAGCTCACCGAGCTGCTGGAGTGGCTACAGGCCGACAACGGCTGGCCGGACCTCAGCCACGCCGAGGTCATCACCGTGTGCAGCGGGTGCTTCCACTACCCAGGGATGGCCATCGAGCACATGTCGGCGCTGCGCCGGGCCGCCGACCGGTACGGCTTCAAGGGCCGGCTGCACCTGCTCTCGTCGGTACTGCGCGACCACGACGACCTCGTGCGGCTGCGCGAGGAGTGCGGCCCATTCCACCTGACGCTGACGCTGGAGTGCTTCGAGCGGCGGACGCTGTTGCTGAAGGACACCAAGGCGTCGCTGACCCTGGAGCGCTCCGCCGAGATCATGGACGACTGCCGCGACCTCGACATCCTGTGCGACTTCACCTACGTCGCGGGGCTCGACTCCTACGACAGGGCCCTGAGCGGGCTGTCCTACCTCGCGCCGCACGTCGGCACGTTCCCGCGGATCCAGGTGTACCAGGCGCACAACGACTACATGCGGCGGGCGCGGCACCGCGAGGCCGAGGACCTGCGCTACTACCTCAGGCTGCGCGGCGAACTGGAGACCGTGTTCGAGCCGACCGGCCTGGCGCCGCGCTCGTGGGAGAACTACCGGCCGCTGTGGTACTCGCGGTTCGCCGGCCGGCCCGTGGCGGGGCCGCGGGTGTGAGCCCCACGCCCGACCTCGTCGCCACCGACTCCGGCCGGGACGCGCCGGACACGCCTGCCGTCCCGGTTGTCAGGGTCGCGCTGCGCGAGCTGGACCTGCCGGCCCCGGCACCGCGGGCCCACCACGCCGCGGTGCGCCCGGACGTGCGCACCGACGCGGTACGCGGCTGGCTGGTCGGCGTCAGCGACGGCGACCGTTGGGGCTGGTGGGGGCCGATCGACGACGCGGCCGTCCGGCAGGTGCCCGGCCTGGTGGCGGCGGCGCTGCCCCGGCTGCCCGCCGAGGCGGACCCCGTCGGCTTCGGCAGGCTGCTGCGCCGGGCGACCCGGCACGCGCACACCGGGCTGCTCGCCGTCGCCGTCGGCGCGATCGAGCTGGCGCTGTGGGACCTGGCGGCCAAGCGGGCCGGGCAACCGGTCTGGCGGCTGCTGGCGCCGACGGCCGTCGTCGACCGGGTGCCCGCCTACGCGACGTGCTTCGGGGTACGCGGCGACGCGGCCCGGGTCGCGGCCGTCATGGACGCGGTGGCCGAGACGTACGCCGTGCAGAAGTGGGACCCGGTCGTGCTCGGGCCGGACCTGATCGACGTCACCACCGACTTCGTACGCCGCCACGGCCCCGGGCGCCTCGCGGTCGACTTCCACGGCAGGTGGCGCCCGGAACGGGTCCGCGCCGCCTGCGCACCCATGGCCGGCGGCCTCGCCTGGGTGGAGGAGCCGTACCACCCCGACGAGGTGGACCGGGCGCGACCCGGCGAGTTCGGCGTGGCGCACGCCGCGGGCGAGCACTGCTACGGCGCGGCCGACGCGGCGCAGTTGCGGGCCGCCCGGGTGGACGTCTGGCAGCCGGACGCCGTCTTCTGCGGCGGCCTCATGAGCCTGCTCGCGATCGTCCGGGCCGCGGCGCGGGCGGGTGCGCGTTGCGCGCCGCACGGCGGCGGGCTGCTACCGGCCCTGCACCTGGCCGCGATCGGCGTGCCGATCGACGTGATCGAGCTTCACCTGCTGCTCGAACCACGGCGCTGCCACCACCTCGCGCAGGCGCCCGTCCCCGAACCCGCCGGCGCCCTGCCGGTGCCGACCGCTCCGGGATGGGGCGGCGACCTGCGTACGGACCTCGGATTGGACCTGACGGATGTCTGACCGGCAGCCCGTGCTCATCGTGGACGCGGGCGGGACCCTCGTCACCCGGACCCGACCCGGCCTGGCCGGACGGGTCGTGCGGGCGGTACGCGCCGCCGCCGCCGACCGACCCGAGGCCGAGGTGCGGGCCGCGGTGTTGACGGCGGCCGACCCCGACGCGTGCCTGCGGCGCCTCGGCCCGCTCGAACCGCGGGTCCGCGCGGCGGTGCTCGCGGAGCTGACCGACGACCCGGGCGACACCGTCATCCTGCCCGGCGCCGAGGAACTGCTCGACACGGCCGCCCGGCTGGGCTGGCGGATGATCGTCGCGACGAACGCCGGCCCGGGCACCCCGCCGCTGCCGCAGCCGCTCGCCCGCCACATCGACACCGTCGTCGAGTCGCGCGGCTACGGCATGGTCAAGGACGACCCGCGCTTCTGGGCCAGGCTGCGGGAGGAGGAGAAGGTCGACGCCCGCGCCGCCCTGGTCGTCGGGGACGACCTCGCGGCCGACCAGCGGGCACCGGAGGCGGCCGGGTTGCAGACCCGACTGGTGGGTGGCGACGGCGCGGCGACGGCGGCACTCACCGCCCAGCTCCGCGCCGCCGGTCCCCGTCCGCAGGAGGCCGCGGCGGTGGTTGCCGGCCGGCGCGAGCACTTCGCCGGCCGCGACATGATCGTCGCCCCGCACCTGGCCCCGCTGGTCGTACGGGTCACCCGCGCCCGGGTACGCCTCGCCGCCGGCGCGGCGGGCACCGCCGCCGTGGTCGTACGCCGCCGGGCCCTGCCGCCGGCGGTCGTGGCGGCCTCGGGTGCGCTGCCCGACCTGGCCTGGCTGCACCTGCCCCGGGACCGGCGGCCCTACCAGGCGCCCGCCGAGCTCAGGGCGCTGCTCGACGCGGAGGGACTGAGCCTGGACGTGCTCTCCGCCTCGGATCGCCGACACGCGCTGGCGATGATCCGGGAAGCCCGCTCCAGCACGGCGGTGTCCGAGAGAATGGCCGATTTGGTGCTCTTCCTCAGAGATCGCGGGAAAGGCGGAGTCGGATGAACCGGCACGAGAGCGCGACCTACGACCAGGACCTGTTCGCCGGCACGGCGGCGTACTACGCCAGGTACCGGCCGCCGTACCCTGCGGAGGCCATTGACCACCTGGTGGACGTCTTCCGGCTCGGCGCCGGCTCGCCGGTGCTCGACCTCGGCTGCGGCACCGGGCAGCTGGCCGTACCGCTCGCGGTGGCCGGTTGCCGGGTCTGGGCCGTGGACCCCGACCCGGAGATGGTCGACGAGGGGGGCCGGCGGGTCCCCGGCGACCTCGCCGGCGAGATCCGTTGGCTCGTGGCGCGGGCCGAGGACCTGCGCGCGAGCGACCTGCCGACGATGCGGCTGTGCACGATGGCCGCCTCGTTCCACTGGATGGACCGCGACGGCGTGCTGGCCTTCCTCGACGGGGTCGTGGAGCCCGACGGCGGGGTGGCCCTGGTGTCGGGCTCGGCGAGCATCTGGTCGCGCGACGGCACGTTGCAGGGGCCCTGGGTCGAGGTGACCCGCGAGGTGGTCACGCAGTTCCTCGGGCCGCGCCGCAGGGCCGGCGGCGGCACCTACAGCCATCCGGAACGCACCCACCAGCAGGTACTGGCGGACTCCGCGTTCCACGTCGTCGAGCAGCGTCGCTTCACCACGCACCGGCTGCTGTCGGTCGACGAGGTGATCGGGCAGCAGCTGTCGACGTCGTACGCGTCCCCGGTGCAGTTCGGTGAACGGCTGCCCGAGTTCCGGCGGGAACTCGGGCGGCGGCTGCGGGACATCGTGCCGGACGAGGGGTTCCCCACCGTGGAGCACACCGACGTGATCGTCGCGCGTCGCGGTGGTGGGGGAGGCGGCGCGGGGTGACCGCGATCGAGGGCGTCGCCGCCGGGCAGGAGCTCCGAGACGTCGACGCGCCCGCCGGCGGCGCGGCGGCCGACTACTGGCGCGCCGCCTGCCTGCTGGCCTTCAGCCACGCCACCGGTCTCAGTTGGCCGCCGCCGGGCGAGCCGCAGCGGTCCCGCGCGGTGGGGCACTGGGGCTGCAACCCCGGCATCGCCTGGGTGACAGCGCACCTGGCCCAGGAGTGCGACGACGACGGGTTCCTCCTCGTCGTCGGCACCGGGCACGCCGGCAGCTTCACGTTCGCGCACCGGGTCCTGCGTCGGGGCGGCACCGCGGCCGAGGTCAGCGCCGCCATCCGGCGCTACGGCGCGCCGGGCGGCGACCCGTCGGAGCTGCTGGGCGAGCCGGACGTGCCGTACGTCGGCGGGGAGTTGGGCCCGGCGCTCGGGGTGGCCCAGGGTCTCGCCGCGGCACGGCCGGGGCTGCGCGTCGCGGTCGTGGTCGGCGACGGCGAGTGCGAGACCCCGGCGGCGCTGGCCGCGTTCGCGCACCACGACGTGCTCCGCCCGGCGGACGGGGCCTGCTGGCTGCCGGTCGTCAACGTCAACGGCGCCCGGATGGGCTCGGCCGCCCGGTTCTCGCCGGAGCGTCTGCGCGGGCTGCTCGAGGGCATGGGCTACACCGTGCTCGGCAGCGGCCCGCGCGGCGACGACGCCGCGCGGGCCGCGCGACGTGCCTGGGAACTGGCCGGGACCCGGGACCCGGTCGTGTGGCTGAGCGTCACGGAGAAGGGCTGGCCGGCCCCCGCCGAACTGGGCGGGAAACCGTTCCGCGGCCACCACGCGCACAAGCCGGCCGGGCTGGACCTCGCCGACGCGGCGCTGCGCGACGACGTGCGCACGTGGCTCGGCGCGCTCAACGACCCGCCGGTGATCGGCGCCGACGGCGGCGTCGCCGCCCACGTCCGGCGCCTGGCGAACCGGATCCGCACCGAGATCGGCACCGACCCCCCGGCCCGCGCCGGCGCCCGTACGCCACCGCCGGCCGGCACCGCGCCGATGCGCGAGGTCGACCGGGTGCTGGCGCGGCGGGCGGTACGGGTGCTGTCACCCGACGAGGGCGCGTCGAACCGCCTCGACCGCTGCCTCGCCGCCGGCCTGGTCACCGAGGTCCTCGCCGAGGAACTCTGCTCCGCCTGGGCGTGGGGGTTCACCGAGGCCGGCATGCCCGCGGCGGTGGTCTCCTACGAGGCGTTCGCGCCGCTGCTGGCCACCCAGCTCGCACAGTACCTGAAGCTGCTCACGACCCGGCCGCCCGCCGGCCGCCCGCCGCTCGCCGTGGTGCTGACCAGCCTCGGTTGGGGCAACGCGCCGACGCACCAGAACACCGACCTCGCGGGCGCGCTGCTGGCCCGTGGCGGCGACTGCCCGGTGCGGGTGGTCTTCCCGACCGGCGCGCGGTCCGCCGCGACCCGGCTCGACGACCTGCTCGACGACCGCGACGTCGTCGCCACGGTGGTGTGCTCGAAGCAGCCGCTGCTCGACCCGCCCGACCCGGGCGGCCCGGCGGTCGGGATGAGGCTGCGCGGCGCCGGCGCCGACGACGCGACGATCCTGGCGGTGGGCGACGTGGCCGTGACCGAGGCACTCGCCGCGATGCGGCTGGCCGCGCCGCATGGCGTACGGATCGGCGTGGTGGCGCTGGTGGAACCCGGCCGTCTCGACGGCGCGACGCTGGCCGCGGTGCGGGAGGCCCTCGCACCGCCCAGGCCCGCCGTGTGCGTGTCCTGGGTGGCGGCACACCACCTCGCGGCGGTCTACTGCGCCGTACGCCCGGCGCCCACCGCGTGGCTGGGCTACCGCGAGCGCTGGGGAGCGACGCCGTGGGACACGTTGGCGGCCAACGGGCTCACCCGGTGGTCGCTGCTGAGCGAACTGCGCGCCGCCGGCTGTGCACTGCCGGCGACGCTGTTGAGGCCGCCGGGGGCCGACCCCGGGCACCTGCTTCCGACCGACCTGTCCTACGAGGTGAGGCGGCTATGAACACACCGGTACGCCCGTTCCGGTTCGGGGTGCTGACCAAGGGCGCCCCGACCCGCGCGGCGTGGCACGACCTGCTGGCGCGGGTGGTGGACGGCGGCTTCACCGCGCTGCACGTCCCGCTGCACACGACCCCGCAGTTCGCCCCGTTCGTGGCGCTGGCGGACGCTGCGGCGCGCACGTCGCTGACCGTCACGACCCTGGTGCACAACAACGACCTCCAGCACCCGGCGCTCCTCGCCCGCGACGCGACGACGCTCGCGCTGCTGTCGGACGGTCGGTTCGAGCTGGGCGTCGGCGCCGGCTGGATGGAGCGTGACTACCAGCAGCTCGGCATCCCGATGGACCCCGGGCGGCTGCGCGTCGACCGCCTCACCGAGGCGATCGAGATCCTGCACAGGAGCTGGGCGGCCGAGCCGTACACGTTCCACGGCAAGCACTACACGGTGCAGGGACTGCGGGGCCTCGACGGTCCCCGGGTGCCGCTGCTGGTGGGCGCGGGTGGTGACCGGATGCTGCGGCTCGCGGCGCGTACGGCCGACATCGTCAGCTTCTCTCGCAGCATGTCGGCCGGCTCCACGCCACGGCAGATCGCCGACGACGCGTCGCTGGAGTCCATCGAGCGCAAGGCCGCCGTCCTGCGCGAGCATCTCGGCGCGCGCGCCGCCGACGTCGAGCTGCACGTCCTCGTCGTACGGGCCGGCACCGGCGCCGAGGCGCAGCGGCAACTGGACGAGCACGTCGCCGCCACCGGGGTGAGCGACACGACCGCCCGGCAGACCCCGGAGCACCTGCTGGGCCGCGACCCGCAGGAGCTGGCGGACCTGCTGTGGGAGCGCCGCGCGCGTACCGGCATCAGCTACCACGTGTTCCGCGACGCGCATTTGGACCTCGTCCGCCCGGTGATCGAACGGCTGGCCGGCAGCTGAGCGCCGGCAACGATCTCACAACGGAGGCTGAACATGACGACGCAGCAGGACCAGACGATCCAGCGCGCCGCCGTCCACGACGTCCCGGCGGTCCTGGACGTACTGGAGAAGGACGGTGTGGTGCTCGTGCCCGGCTACCTCGACGCGCGGGAGACCGCCGCGGCCGTCCGGGAGTGCCATGAGCTGTTCGAGCGGACCCCGCCCTGGGCGCACCACGAGGAGTACTCCCTCGGCCAGTCCGTCCGCATGGAACGCGCCGACATGGACGCCGCGCAGTTCCCGGCGCTCACCGCCGCCTTCGCCCGCCCCGAACTGGAGGCCGTGGTCAGCGGCTTCTTCGGCGAGGGGTACATCTTCAGCCGCACCGTCTACGCGATCCTCGACGTGGTCGGCAGCAGCACCCGGGTGCAGGAACTGCACTACGACAAGATGCGCCACCTCAAGTCGTTCGTCTACCTGACCGACGTTGGGCCGGACAACGGCCCGTTCCACTGCGTGCCCGGCTCGCACCTGTTGACGCGGGAACTCCAGCGCGACAACCGCGAGCGCCACGTCGTGCCGAGCGACGACGACGCGCGGGTGCTGCCCGCCGAGCTGCACGAGCACCGCGTCGCGGTGCTGGGCGACGCCGGGACGCTCATCCTCTTCGACAGCGACATAGCCCACCACGCGGGGATCGTGACCGAGGGGCGGCGCCTCGCCGCCCGCAGCCTCAGCTTCGGCGCCTACCGCGCACAGACCTGGTACCGCGCCGACGGCACCGTGCAGAACCCGGCGTAGCCGGGGCAGTCCCGCCCGCTGTGTGACCCCCTCCGAAAGGCACAGGTGAAGACGCATGAAGTTGACGCCGCTGTCCGTACCGATCGATCTCGCGGGAAGGGTGGTCCTGGTCACCGGAGGCGCCGGCGACATCGGCAGCGCCGTCGCCGTGCAGGCGGCCCGCTTCGGCGCGACCGTCGTCATCGCCGACAACGGCACGAGCGTCGACGGCGTCGGCCAGGACACGGCCGTCGCCACGGACGTGGCCAAACGGCTCGCGGCCGAGTCCGGCGACCGGGGCAGCATCGAGGGCCGGTTCTGCGACGTCACGGACGCCGAGCAGGTGGAGGAGCTGGTCGACGACCTGTTCGCCGCGCACGGCAACGTCGACGCGGTCGTCGCGGCCGCCGGCACGCTGCGTACCAGCCCGGTGTGGGACACCACGATCGACGACTGGCGCAACGTGCTGGAGTCGCACGCCACCCACACGTACCTCGTCGGGGCGGCGGCCTGCCGGCGGTGGCGGGCGAACTGCGCGCAACGGGCCGGTTCCCCCTCCGCGCTGATCACCTTCACCGCCGCCACGGGCCTCGTCGGCCGCCCCGACCTGGGAGTCACCCACGCCGCCGCCAAGGGCGCCATCGCCGGCATGACGCTGGAGCTCGCGCACGAGATGTACCCGTACGGCGTCACTGTCAACGCGGTCAACGCGGCGAACGTGCGGGGCCGGATGGCGCGGCACGTCGGCGCCAGCACCACCGAGTCGCACGACGCGGGCGACGCCAGCTCGCCGAGGCACGCCGCGATGCTGTCGACGTACCTCGCCTCCGCCGACGCCGGCTGGATCACCGGGCAGGTGTTCCGGGTCATGGGCGGGCTGATCGGCCGCTACCGCCCGTGGGACCTGGCGGAGTCGATCGAGAAGCCGGGGTTCTGGACCCTGGAGGAGACCCGCTTCGGCCTGCGCCGGCTGTTCGGCGCCCACCCCGAGTACAAGGCTTTGCAGGGACCGCACCGGGAGTTCTGAGCCGGGTCCGCCCGACGCCAGAGACGACGACATCGCAGGGGAACGCTATGAGCATTCAGCACGCCGAGGGTACCGGCACGGCGCCACGGTCGGCCGGCACCGACGTTCCGGGCATCAGGGAGGTCACCCGGGCGGAGATCGAACGGTTCTGGGAGGACGGCTGGGTCCGCCTGCCGAGGCTGATCGACCCGGCCCTCGTCGGCTCGCTGCTGCGGCGGGCGCAGCAGCTCATGGGTCCGAACGGGGACGCCAACGAGGAACGCCTCGGCTTCGACTTCGAGACCTCGCCCGCGTCGCAGTCCTTCCGCAGCCCGTCGGAGGTCGACGACCTCTACGAGCGCGTGGTGCTGTCCAGGCAGCTCGGCCGCAACGCCGCCCTGCTGCTCGGCCGCGACCACGCGCAGCGCTTCTTCGACGACATCCTGCTCGTCAAGCTTCCGTTGAGCCAGCGGCAGGACCGGGGCCAGGCGCTGGGCTGGCACCAGGACAAGAATCCCACCGACCGGTCGTGGATCTACTTCTGGATCCCGCTGGACCACGTGTCGCCGGAGCAGGGCGCGGTGCGGTACCTGACCGGCTCGCACAAGCTCGGGCCGCTGTGGCGCGGCGGCGCCTGCGTCGACCTCGACGAGGCCTACCGCCTCGCGCCGCGGCTGCGGTCCTGCCGGATGTCCGAGGAGATGTCGTTCGAGCCCGGTGACGTGATGGCGCACTGCAGCTGGGTGGTGCACGGCACCGACGCCAACGTCGGCACCCGGGCCCGGTGGGTGTACCGGCCGTCCTTCCTCCCCGCCGACGCGGTCTACATGGGCGTGCCGTCGCCGACCATCGCGGAGCGCGGCATCGAGCCGTTCGAGGTTCTCGACCACCCCGACTTCCCGGTCGTCTACGAACCGGCGGCGGGCGGCGGCGCCGGGTGAGCGCCCGGCCTCCGAGCGGCGACATCGCCCGCGGCAACCAACGTACGTGGGACACGTGGAGCGACGGCTACCAGCAGAAGCACGGCGAACTGCTGCGCTCGGCCGCCGAGGCGTGGGGCCTGTGGCGCCGCCCGGAGGACGAGCTGCGGGTGCTGGATCCCGTCGCGGGTCGCGACGTGCTGGAGCTGGGCTGCGGGGCCGCGCACTGGGCGCGGTCCCTGGCCCGGCGCGGTGCCCGGGTGGTCGCCCTGGACATCTCGCTGGCCCAGCTGCGCCACGCCGGCCGACACGGCCGGGGCGACCCCGTACGCCGGCCGGCCCTCGTGCAGGCCGACGCGCACGGGTTGCCGTTCGCGGCCGCCTCGTTCGACGTGGCATTCTCCGACTACGGCGGGATGTCGTGGGCCGATCCGTACCGCACCGTGCCGGAGCTCGCCCGGGTCCTGCGCCCCGGCGGGCAGCTCGCCTTCTGCACCAACTCGCCGCTCTTCGCCATGTGCTGGGACCACGAGAGCCGCACCCTCACCGGGCAGCTGCGCCAGGCGTACTTCGGGCTGCACATGCGGCGGGTGGCGCCGGACGCCGTCGACTTCGTCCTCGGCTACGGCGAGTGGGTGCGGCTGTTCGGCGTGCACGACCTGGTCGTCGAACGGCTCGTCGAGGAGGCCCCGGCGGCGGACGCCCGGACCACGTTCGGCGACCGGCCGGCGGAGTGGACGAGCCGCTGGCCCATCGACGTGATCTGGAGCGTCCGCAAGCGGTCGTGAACGGGCTCACGGCTCCCGCAGCGCCGTCTCGACCGCGCGCGGGTGCACGGCGCCGGCGCGCACGACGGTGGGCTCCGCCGAGCAGTCCACGACCGTCAGGCCGACGCCGAGCGGGCACAGCCCGCCGTCGACGAGCAGCTCCACCGGGGCGCCCTGGGCCTCGACGAAAGCTAGGACGGCCGCCGGGGCGAGGGCGGGCGCACGCTCGGCCGGCGTGCGTCCGTCGCTGCGGCTGACGACCGTCGTCGCGGGCGGGTTGCGGGTACGAGCCGCGAGGCCGCCCAGCAGCCACGGGTCGCGGGTGACCATCGCGGTGCCGCTGCCCAGCCACGGGTGCCGCTCGGCGTCCTCGGCGCGCCGCCACCGCAGGAGCAGGGCCAGGTCGCCCGGCCAGAGCCGCGTGGCGAGCCGCCCGGCGGCGGGGGAGAGCACGAACCGCGCCGCGACCGCCGCGTTCGACGGCATGACCAGCGCCAGCGGCTTGGCCGCCGGACGTCCCTTGGCGACGAACAGGGCGCGGCACGCGGCCTCGTCGCCGGAGTCGGCGCACAGCATGTACCAGCGGCGGGTCGGCAGCGCGACGACACCGCCGGCGTCGACGACCGCGGCGCAGGCGTCGAGGGTCGCGGTCGCGTTCGTGGCGGGCAGGACGCGTACCGGGGCCATCAGCGGCGCCGCCACAGGTCGTCGGGGAATCGGCCGGGCGCGAACCCGGCCGTCGCGGCGAGTGCCGCGGCGTCGGCGAAGCCGCGAGCGACCTGCTCGGGTCGGTGCGCGTCGCTGCCGAAGGTGATCGCCTCGCCGCCCTCGTCGCGCCACCAGCGCAGGATGTCGAGGCTGAGGGGGACGCGGGTGTTCACCTCCAGCGCCTTGCCCTTGGCGGCGAGTACGGCCAGCACGGCACGGTAGTCGTCCTCGAAGTCGGCCGCCCGGTGCTCCGCGTGCTCGCGCGGCCAGAACCGCGCGGCGTAGTCGATGTGGGCCAGGACGTGGAAGTCGTCGAAGCGTTCGACGAGCTGCCGCACCTCGCCGAGGTAACGGCGGACGACCTCGCGGGGCGTGCTGACGTCGAGCGCCGCGTCGACCGTACTGGCACCCGCGCCGGCCGGCAGGGTGTGCACGGAGGCGAGGACGCGTTCGAAGCCGGCGCCGCCGAGCAGGTCGGCGACCGTCCGCGGGTGCCGGTGCGGTTCCCCCAGTTCCACGCCGGACAGGATGCGCAGCCCCGGGAACATCCGCCGGCAGGCCTCGATGCTGCGGACGTAGCGCGGCACGTCCAGCGGCGGGGGAGTGAGCACCCGGTCGGTGATTAGGCCGCGCTTCCACTCGGGCGGCGTGACGGCCGCGGCGATGCGGCGCGGCGTGAAGTCCGCGTGGTCGGTGAACGCGATCGACGGCAGCCCGATGTCGACGGCGCGGCGACAGGCCAGCTCCATCGACGAGTAGGGCGCGTCCCAGGAGCACTCGCTGTGCACGTGGCCGTCCGCCGGGGGCGTCGCCGGGTCGCCGGACACCCCGTCCGGTTCCTGCCGTCCCTCCTGCGGCGCCGTCATCCGACGGGCTTCCGGACCAGCATCGAGCCGATGGCCAGGGCGTCCAGGCCGGAGCCGAAGAACGAGCGCAGCGCGTCCTGCGGCGAGTGCACGATCGGCTCGTTGGCGAGGTTGAAGGAGGTGTTCAGGACGATCTCGGGATGCCCCCGGGCGGCCAGGCGGTCCAGCAGGCGACGGTACGGCGCCGGGGCGTCGTCGTCGAGGATCTGGGGGCGGCACGAGCCGTCGACGTGCACGACGGCCGGGATCTCGTCGCGCCTGTCCTCGCGCACCTGGCAGGCGGCCAGCATGAACCGCGAGGGACCCGGATCGACCAGGTACTTCTCGGCGGCGGCGACGGACATGCTGGGTGCCAGGGGCCGCCACTGCTCACGGTTCTTGATCGCGTTGACGCGGTGGTGCATCGGGCGGCGCAGCGGTGAGGCGAGGATGGAGCGCTGCCCGAGCGCCCGGGGCCCGAACTCGGCGCGCCCCTGGAACCAGCCCACCACCTGGCCGTCGGTGATGAGTTCGGCGACGGTGTCGGCGATGTCGTCGACGTCGGTGTAGGGCACGTTCCTGTCGCGCAGGACGGTGCGGATCTCGTCGTCGCCGAACTGCGGTCCGAGGCCGGCGCTGCCCAGCCCCCGGGCGGGGCGTTCACCCGCCGCGGCGGCGACGGCCAGCGCCGCGCCGGCGCTGGTGCCCGCGTCCCCGCTGGCCGGGAAGATGGCGAGCTGGTCGACGAGGCCCGACTGCCAGATGACGCCGTTGGCGGTGCAGTTGAGCCCGACGCCGCCGGCCAGTACGACGTTGCGGCAGCCGGTCTCCCGTACCGCGCTGCCGACCAGGTGCAGCAACGCCCTTTCCAGGGCGCGCTGGCCCGACGCGGCCACGTGGCGCTGCGATTCGCCCGTCTCGGCCGACACCTCGAGCCGCGCGTTGACGGGGTTGTACGCGTACCGTCGCGGGCGGGGCGGACCGAAGCGCTCGGCCACGCGGGCCGCCCACGCCTGCACCAGCGGCGGGCCGAAGTTCGGCCGGTCCTCGCCGAGCGGGCTCAGGCCGGTGTGGTAGCCGCCGTCGTCGTGCAGGACGAACGGCATCCAGCTCTCGTCGGGCGCGCCGTAGGAGGCGAGGCCCATGACCTTGCCCTCCTGACCGAAGCGGAAGCCGAGGTAGTTGGTCAGGCCGAGATAGAACATGCCGAGTGACTCGCTGATCGGCCAGTGGCGTTTCACCTCGATGGCCGTGCCGCGACCGTGGGCCACGAGAGTCGAGATGCGGTCGCCGACGCCGTCGGTGCTGATGATCGTCGCCTCGTCGAACCCGGAGGTGTGGTAGGCGGCGGAGGCATGCGAGATCGGGTGCGACACCTGCTCCCAGCGAGGCCGCCGGCCGCCGGCGAAGTAGGGGTGCGCGAGCAGGCCGCCCAGCATGTCCAGCTGCACGTCGGCGGAGTCGGTCGCCAGCCAGCTCGTGGCGATGACGTCGACGTCGGCCATGGTGATCCCGGCCGTGGCCAGACAGTAGGCGCTCGCTTCCGCCGGCAGTTGTTCGTGCGCGTGCCGACGGCGGATGAAGCGTTCCTCCTCGGCCAGCGCCACGAGTTGTCCGTCGACCACCAGGGCCGCCGACGCGTCGTGACCCAGGCCGCCAGCGAGGCCGAGAACAATCATGGCGTCACCCCGTGATCCGGTTGCCGGGCTTCGGTTCGCCTGCGCCGACGCGCCCGCCTGGCTGCGTCGGCAGACCGGCGTCCGCCTTAGCCTTGCCGAACCTCGGCAGCGTGTCCAGCCCTCACCGCAAGACGCACGCATCGAATGGTGGAACGGAAATGCCGGTGCCTCGACATTCGAAACGGCCATCGAATGCCGTCATAGACGAAAGAGTCGGGCGCGACCGGCGTCGATGCCGCGTCTGGTGCCGGCGTAGCGCGGGCCGCCGGCGCCACGAGCTCCTGCACGCGTACGCCCCGGCGCGCGAGCCGGGGCCACGCCGGGTCGCCACACCCCCTCCAGGGGTGCCCGCCGGGCGAGCGGCACCCGCTCTGCGCTGCCGCTCGGCTCTCACCCGCACGGTCGTCCGTCGACGGCGACGGTTCGATCCGGGCCGTGTCGCTGTGACGGGCCGCGTCCGGATCGGCTATTTTCTGCCATTGAATGTCGCCTGTGCTGCGCCATTGTCGCCCGTCGACCGCGCGGGTCGCGGGCGAGCGGAATCCGGGTTACAGAGTCGCGGGGACGGTGATAGTCTGCCGATCAGGTGATTCCCGGGCGTCGATCTGCTCCACACAGCGCCCGAAGCCGATGGGCACATGCCACCAGCTATTCATCAGCGACATTGCCCAGTCGTAGATCCATTGCATCTGTGGTGCTCGTTCATGCGTACGGGGGGCGTCATGACCAAGCTGGATGCGCGTGCCCGGCCGCGCCCACCGACACCTCGGCGTGCCGAGCGGCCGGCCTCGCGGCAGCGGCGACGGCGGAACGGCGAGACGCTGCTCGGCCTGCTCCTCACGGCGCCGGCGGTGCTGCCGCTGCTCGTCTTCTTCGTCGTGCCGAGCCTCTTCGTGGCGGTGATCTCGCTCTACGACTGGAGCCTGCTCGGTGACTCGCCGACCTTCGTCGGGATCGACAACTACCGCGAGCTGGCGGGCGACGAGAAGTTCTGGCAGGCGCTGCGGCAGACCGCCTACTTCGCGCTGCTGACCGTGCCGACGACCACGGTGCTCGGTTTCGTGCTGGGCTGGGCGCTCTACCGGCGCATCCGCACCGGCCACGTCCTGGAGTCGGTGATCTTCTCGCCGTACGTGCTGCCGCCGGTCGCCACGGTGCTCACCTGGTCGTGGATCTTCCACGGCGACTACGGCGTGCTCAACTCGCTGCTCGGCCACCTCGGCATCGGCCCCGTCGACTGGCTCGGCGACCCGCGCTGGATCGTGCCGGCGATGGCCGTCTACGCGGTGTGGCAGGGCACCGGCTTCAGCCTCGTGCTCTACCTGTCGAGCTTCGGCCGCATCCCGCGCGAGGTCTACGAGGCCGCCGCGGTCGACGGCGCGGGCGCCGGGCGCATGCTGCGCAGCATCGCGTTCCCGCTGGTCAGCCCGACCACCTACCTGCTGGTCGTGTTCAACACGTCGGTGGCGCTCAAGGTGTTCGTCGTCAGCTTCATGTTCACCACCGGCACCGGTGGCACGGGGCTGAGCGGGCTGACGGTCAACCTCTACCAGTACCAGCAGGCCTTCGTGAACTTCGACGGCGGCTACGGTGCGGCGGTGGCGACCGCGCTGACGGCCGTCATCATGGCCGTGCTCGCCGTCGGCGCGGCGCTCGGCCAGCGAAGGGTCTTCTACCGGTGACGCCCTGGCTGCGGGGCCCGCGCACCTGGCGCGACCGGGTCGGCAGCGTGCTGCTCTACGGCACCTGCCTGCTCTTCGCCCTGCCCGTCTACTGGATGCTCGTGCTCTCGATGTCCCGGCCGGACCAGGCCGCGGCGGTGTCGCCGCCGCTGGTGCCCACGACACCGTGGCGCAACTTCGACGCGGTGCTGACGGCGCAGGACTGGCCCCGCTACTTCACCAACACCATCGTGGTCGCGCTGTCGATCACGCTGCTCGCCACGCTCACGTCCTGCCTGGCCGCCTACGCGCTGGTCAACGTACGCCTGCCGGCGAAGCGGATCCTGTTCGGCATCGTCATCGCGGCGTTCGTCGTGCCGAGCGAGTTGAGCTTCGTGCCCAACTTCGCGGTGCTGCGCACGGCGGGTCTGCTCAACACCTACTGGGCGCTGATCGTGCCGTTCATGGCGAGCCCGCTGGGCATCTTCATCATGCGCCAGCGCTTCCTCTCGCTGCCGCGCGAGCTGTGGGAGGTCGCCTACGTCGAGGGCTGCTCGCACCTGCGGTACCTCTTCACGATCGCCCTGCCCAGCAGCAGGTCGGCGGTCGCGGCGACGGCTCTCATCAGCTTCATCGCCGGCTGGAACCTCTTCGAGTGGCCGCTGATCTTCACCACGGACGAGGCGGTGCGGCCGGTGCAGGTCGCGCTGTCGTACTTCAACAACGTCGACGCCGGATCGTCGCCGACGATCCTCGCGGCGGCGGGAGTGCTGGTGACCGCGCCGGTGCTCACGGTGTACCTGCTGGCCCGCCGCCAGGTGACGGCGGCGATGACCGGTGACACGCCGGAGGAGAGGTCCGCTGCCCGATGACGACGATTATGGGAGAGCACGGATGAGACAGTCGTTGCGTGTCAGACGGTTGGTGGCGCTCACCGCCGTAGCGGTGCTGGCGGGGACGTCGGCCTGTGGCGGCGGCGGGGACGAGGCCGCCGACGGGCGCATCACCGTGACGGTGGGCACCGCCAACCAGGGCGCGGTGCTCAAGTCGCTCACGGAGATCGTCGGCTCGTTCAACGCCAGCCAGAGCGGAATCACCGTCAAGTTGCAGCAGTACCCCGACCCGGCGACCCTGTTGCAGAAGACCCTGGTGCAGCTCTCGGCGGGCGAGCCGCCGACGCTGTCACCGTGCCAGCCGTCGTGGGCGGCCGCCTACGCGAAGGCCAACGGCCTCGCGGACGTGAGCACCATGTTCGGCGCGCCCGGCGCGATGACGGCCCAGGACCTCGACGACTTCCACCCAGTGCTGCTGAAGTCCACGAAGATCGACGGCCGGCAGCTCACCCTGCCGTTCGACCGCAACATCTCGTTCCTGTACTACAACAAGGGGCTGCTGCGACAGGCCGGTCTCACCGCGCCGCCGGCCACGTGGGCGCAGTTCGCGGAGTACGCCGCGAAGCTGAACACGGCCGACACTTGGGCGGCCGATTTCTTCAACTCGCCGTTCATGGTGTCGGTGTGGAACTCGATGGTCCACGCGTACGGCGGCAAGGTCCTCGACGACGGGCAGACGAAGGCGGCGTTCAACTCCCCGGCGGGCCGCGACGCGCTGAGGTTCTGGGTCGACCTGGCGCAGAAGAAGCACATCCGCGTGTCGTCGGAGCCGTCCGCCGGCCAGCTCAACTTCGGCGCAGGCAAGACCGCGCTGTACGTGTCGGACAGCACCGCGCTGTCCTTCATCCAACAGAGTGTGGGCGACAAGTTCGAGATGGCGGCCGCGCCGATGCCGGCCGGGCCGGCAGGGACCTTCGCCGAGATGGGCGGGGCCAACATCTGTCTGTTCAACAAGGCGCCGAAGAAGGTGCAGGAGGCGGGGTTCCGGTTCATCACCTACCTGCTGAGCACGTCGAAGAACGGCGACTTCGTCAGGGCCTCCAACTACCTGCCGAACCGCCGGAGCACGATCGAGGAGCTCAAGGGCTTCTACGCGCAGAATTCCGTACCCGCCGTCGCGGTCGCGCAGATGGAGCACGCCATCGACCCGCCGACCGTCCAGTCGTGGCCGCAACTGGCCGGGGCCATCCTGGTCCACCTACTCGCGGCCGTGCGCGGCGAGGAGACCGTCGAAGACGCGCTCATCAAGGCAGAGAAAGAAGTCAATGAGATTCTCGACAAGTGACGGGTCCGAGCAGGAGGACGCAGGCGACATGGTGCATGAGATCAGGTTGTCGACGGTCGTGATGGCCCATCCCGACCGGCGACACCAGGCCGAGCAACTCCGGCGACGCCACCCGGACCTGGACATCCAGATCGTGCTCGACCCGGATCCCGGCGGCCGTCCGGCCACCCTGCGCACGGCGAAGCTGGCCTGGAGCACGGTACGCGAGGACGCCACCCACCACCTCGTGCTCCAGGAGGACGTGCAGCTCTGCGACGGCTTCACCGCGGCGGTCCACCAGGCTCTGCGGGTGGCGCCGGAGGGCGCGGTCGCCCTGCACGGCAACTGGGTGATGGCCACCGCGCAGGCGGTCCGGCTGGCGGCGTTCACCGGCGCCTCCTGGACCCCGGTGATCGACTCGTGGGCGCCGACCCAGGCCCTGGTCATGCCAGCCCCGCTCGCCCGGCAGTTCGCGGGGTACGCCGAGCGTTACGACGTCGACAAGCCCGACAACCGGGCCATCTTCGAGTTCCTGAGCGAGCACGGCCGCAGGACGTACGTCGCGGTGCCCAACCTGGTCGAGCACCGCCCCTCGGGGAGCCTCCTGCTCAACGACCTGTTCTACGGCGTCCGCAACTCGGCCGTGTTCCCGCTGGGGCACGACCTCGGGGCCGAGCCGTTTACCGGCGCCGTGGCCGAGCCGCCCGCCGTGGCGCACATGGGCCTGGGCGACTTCGAGTCGCTGTGCCACTACGAGCCGCTCGGTCGGCGGGAGCGGTCCACCATGAACATCAACGAGGTCCTGTTCCCGGCCGGGATGACGGCGCCTGAGGTGGAGGAGGCGTTCGCCAGCGACCTCGACTACCACCCGGAGGCCGTCACGACCGGATTCGGGCCGAGCATGCTGTTCCAGTTCTGGCTGACGAGCTTCACGCAGGGCGTCATCGCCCGCGGCATGCTGGAACCGGCCGGCCCGACGACGTTCGACAAGCAGCTCGACGCCGCGCCCTGGGCCCGACTCGCGCTGGGCACGTTCGCCGCCGGCGCGCTGCGCAAGACGTGTCCGCGCGAGCGGATTCTCGACACGGCCGCGCTGATCACCCCGTTGTGCGTGACGGGGATGCGCGCCGGCTTCGGCGCGATCGAGTCCTGGCCGGGTCTGCGGGCGCTGTGGGACCCCGACGGCAACGCCATGCGGCCACGGTGGAACGACGGCACGGAGAAGGAGGACGAGCCGAAGTGACCGCCAGTGACCCCGGGCCCGCCCTGCGCCTCAGCGTCGTCGTCCCCTCCTACGACGCCGGTCCGCAGGTGCGCCGCCTACTGCGGTGCCTGGCGCTGTGCCAGCTCGACGCCGGCGACTCGCTGGAGGTCATCGTGGTCGACGACGGCTCCACCGACGGCACCGGAGAGCTGCTGGCCGATCTCGAGCTGCCGTACCCGCTGACGTACGTGTTCCTGCCGCGCACCGCGGCCTCCGGCCGGGCCGCCGCCCGCAACGCCGGGATCGGGAAGGCCACCGGCGACGTGGTGGTGCTGGCCGACGCCGACCAGATCGTGGCGCCGGGCTTCGTCGCCGCGCACGCCCGCTACCACCGGCTGCGCGCCGATCTGGTGGTGGCGGGCCCGCGGGGGGACCTGGGTCCGGGCAGGATCGACGACGAGCGCCTGGCCCGGGAGTTCTCGCTGGAGGCGCTGCCGGCGGTCGTCGGCTGGGATGGTCGTGACCGCGTACTGGCGGCGTTCTCGCAGAACTTCAACAACCTGGCCACCTCCTGGCACTACGCGTTCAGCTGCAACCTGTCGGTGCGCCGGGAGCATCTTCTCGCGGTCGGCGGCTTCGACGAGGGGTTCCTCGGGTGGGGCCTGGAGGACTCCGAGCTGGGCTACCGGCTGCACCGCCGGGGGCTGGCGTTCGCGTTCCACCCGGGGGCTCTCGCCTATCAACGCAAGCGCGAGGTCACGCCGGAGATGTTCGGGCAGTGGCGCCGCAACCTGGACCATTTCGTCGACAAGCACGGTGGCGTGGCCGAGGTCGCGGTCCAGCAGGTCATCTGCCGGGCGTTCGACCCGGCCGACCGCAGCCTCGACTGGCTGGACTGCATGATCCGGATGGAGTTCGCGGCGCGCGCGCTGGCGGGCAGGCTGCCGGAGCCGTCCGCGTACGAGCTGGTCGAGGTGGACGACGCCACCGCGCCGGCGACCCTCGCCCGGCTGCCGGAACTGGCGGCCGAGCGGGACCTGGTCGTCATCGACGACACGACGGGGGCCGTGCTGGTCGGGCCGGTGCAGTGCGTCACGACGCCGCGGGAGTTGCTCTACTTCCACCGCCCGTCGGCCGCCGCCCGGCAGGGGATCCTCGCCCGTCACCGGCTGGCCTGACGCCTTCCGACCCGGCCTGGCGAGGGGCGCTCGGGCGGGTGCCCCTCGCCGCGCGGGATCAGGTGCCGGCGAGCCGGGCGACGACGGGGGCCATCGCGTCGATCGCGGTGTCCGGGATCGTGACCCGCGACGCCCCCCACCGCTCACGCCGGGCCAGCAGCGCCTCGGTGACCTGCTCGGGCGTGCCGACGAGCAGGCTGGGGATCTCGGCGATCTGGTCTTCCCGTACGCCGAAGGTGGCGCTGAACTCGGCGATCGTCGCGGCGGGGTCCGGTACGACCCGGCACTCGTGGATGGCGAGGTCGATCTCGGGCTGCGCTGGCCGGCCGGCTGCGGCGGCGCGCGCCCAGCGCACCCGATCGTCGATCTCGGTGTCCCAGTACGTCGACCGGCGGCCGTCGGGTCGCCTGCTCGGCGCGATGCTCACCGTGTCGGCCCGTCTGGCCGCCAGCTCGATCAGCCGTCGCCGTGACCCGCCGATCAGCAGCGGGATCGGCTTCGCCGGCGCCGGCAGGTTCGTCACGTCGGCGACCGAGACGTGGCGGCCCTCGTAGCTGACCGGGCCGCCGGCGAGCAGCGCGCAGACGACCTCGACGTACTCGACGAACCGCTCGAAGCGCTCCGGACGGGTGCCGAACGGGATGCCCGTCTGCGTGTAGTCGCTCCGCCGCCAGCCGGCGCCGAGCCCGATCTCGGCGCGCCCACCGCTGAGGACGTCCAGCGTCGCGAACTCCTTCGCCATGATCACCGGGTTGCGCAGGTCCTGGCACAGGACGTAGGTGCCGAGCCGCAGCGTGGTGGTGGCCGCGGCCGCCATGGCCAGCGCCGTGAACGGCGCCATCGGCTGGTGGATGTGATCGGTCATGGTCAGCAGGTCGTACCCCGAGCCCTCGACCTTGCGTGCCAGCTCCCGCCACTGCTCGACGCTCCTGGCGCCGCCGCTCGCGACGCAGAAGCGGAACGGCGCGGGCCCGCCCTCACCTGGCGTCGGCATGCGGCATCTCGGCGAGGACGACGCGGTGCCGGCGGAGTACCTCGGCCGCCTGCGGGAGGTAGCTGCCGGGGAAGCGGACGCGGTGCATCAGCTCGTGGCGTTCGGTGTCACGCTGGAGTTCCTCGGACGGCAGGTTGCGGGTGCGCAGATAGTCCATGCGGGCCAGGAAGTACTCGATGTACCGGTCGAGCTGCCGCTGGTCGTTGCGGGACGCGCTCCAGAAGACGCCGTACTTGCGGCGCGTGGCCGAGCCGTCCTGCGGGGTGCCGCGGTGCATCACCCTGCCGTCGAAGACGATGAGGTCGCCGGCCCTGGAATCGATCGAGACGACGTCAGGGTAGGCGCGCATGAGGTAGTCGTCGTCCGGTACCTCGTTGTCGGCTGCCCACCTGTGCGATCCGGGCCGGACGTCGAGCCCGCCGCCCGCCCCCGGCGAGTTGTCCTGTAGGTACACGACACACTGGACGTGCCTGAACCGCGGGTCGTACACATGGCTCGCGTCGGAGAGGAACTTCGGGGAGAATCCGTTGTCGACGTGCCATTCCGTGCGGCGGTTCAGCCGGGCCACGTAGTTCGGATAGTAGGCGAGACTGCCGCCGAGCCACGTGGTCAGTGCCGCGATGACGCGTTCGTCGAAGATGAAGTTCATCTCGGGCATCCGCAGCAGCGCCGTGGCCTCGATCTCGTTCTCGGCGTCGGCGTCGGCGAGCAGGTAGCTGTCGCAGCGGGCGCGGGCCCGCTCGACCTGTGCGGTGGAGAGGACGTCGCGGACGAGGAGGTAGCCGTCCCGCTCCAGCAACGGAAGCCCGCGTTCCACGCTGTCGAGCGTGATGCTCGGAGTGTTCATCGGTGGCCCTTCGGATCGTCGATCTGTCGCCACGCAAAGGACATTGACCGTCGGCTCCACCGTACACGCCCGGACGTCCCGACAGACCTCAACCCCATAGATGACCGACGATTGCCTGTTGCGCTAAGGTCGTCGACAGTCATCGATTGCTCCTGGAGAGGATCGCGACGTGGACGGTGTAGACGCACGCCGGTGGACGGGGGCGTCGCTGCGAGCCGACGGCTCCTTTCTCGTCACTGTGAGCCGGGACGAGGTGGCGCACCTGGCCAAGGAGCTTCCCCAGCAGTTCGAGGCCCCCCGCGACGAGGTGGGCGCCGACCGGCACCGACCGGACGCCGCGGCGCTGCTCGGCGCGCTCGCCGCAAGGATCGAGCGCCCCGTCGGCCACGGCTGCGGCATGGCCGTCGTCACCGGCGCCGGCCTGGCGGACCTCACCGACGGGCAGTTGCGCTACCTGCTGTACGGGCTGTCGCTGGTGCTCGGCAGGCCGATGGCCCAGAACCCGGCGGGCGAACGGGTCGTCTCGGTGCTGGACGAGCATCCGGGCGACGCCCAGGCGCGCGGCTACCGCACCAACAAGGCACTCCTGATGCACACCGACGCCGCCGACATCGCCGGGCTGCTCTGCCTGCAACAGGGTTCCAGCGGTGGGAGCAACGCCTTCGCCAGCGCCGAATCGGTCCACGACGTGCTCGTGAACGAGGTGCCCGAGCTGGTGCACGAGTACTACCGGCTGTGGGAGTGGGACGTGCGGGGCCAGCAACGCCCCGGCACCGGCCCGACGCTGTCCTCGCCGGTGTTCAGCTACTACGCGGGCCGGCTGCGCTGCCGCTACGCCTCGGTGCTGCTCCGGCAGGGCGCCGCCCGCGCGGGCGGCCGGTTGACCGCCGAGCAGGTGGCCGCGCTCGACCGGTTCGAAGAAGTGGCCCGCCGCCCCGAGCTTCAGTTGACCTACCGCCTGAGCCGCGGCGAGAGCATGTGGCTGAACAACTACACGATCCTGCACGCCCGCGAGGCGTTCGCCGACGAGGCGGTCTCCGGCCAGGTACGCCATCTGCTGCGGACCTGGATCTGGCAGCACGACGGCCCGCCGCTGGCGAGCTGCTTCGCCTCCTCGCGGGAGGTGTACTGACGCACCGCCCCGGTGATACCCGATCTGAGGGTTCCCCACGGATCTCTCGCCGACAGCGAGGCCGCCGCCGACGAGAGGCCCGTCCGGACGTCGCCCGTCGGTGAGGACGACCGGTACCCTGCTGGCGTGACGGACAGCGGCGACGCGGAACGGCTGGCGGCTTCGCTGGCCGGGTGGCTCGACCGGCTCACCTTCGCCGACCTGACCACCGAGTAGGCGACCGCCCGGCTGGTTGACGCGGTGGCCGGCTGGGCGGGGGCGATGAAGCGCCGCCGCCGGTCACGCCGGTCCAGCCCTGACCGTAGTACGGGATGCCGAGCACCAGCTTGCCGCGCGGCGCGCCCCGGTCGAGCCAGCCGTCGATGGCTCGTGCGACGGTGAAGTCCGGGTTGTCCGGGGCAGCGGCCGACCGGCGCAGCGCGGACTGCTGGTTGGTCACCGACTCCCAGGTGCCGTGAAAGTCGTAGCCCTGGACGGTGGCGAAGTCGAAGTCCTTGAAGATCTTCTTGGTTTCGAAGCCAGCGTCCATCGCGGCCGGGTTGGCCGGCAGGAACGCGGTCAGCTCGTAGTGCTTGCGGGTGACCCGGCCGTAGCCGTCGAGCTGACGGCGGAACTCGGCGACCAGCGCGGTGAAGTTCTGCTTGTCCTCCGGGCGGACGATGTTGCCGGGCTCACCCGCCGAGCCGGGCCACTCCCAGTCCAGGTCGATGCCGTCGAAGACACCGGCGGCCGAGCCGGCCCCCGCCGACCTCGCCGACCACCGGCAGGTCGCCCTTGATGAACTGGTCCACACAGGAGGTGACGAAGGCCTGCCGGGACTCCGGCGTCAGGGCCGCGTCGGAGAAGTACGTCGACCAGCTCCAGCCGCCGAGCGAGAGGAGCACCCGCAGACCGGGGTGCTTCGCCTTGAGCTTGCGCAGCTGGCCGAAGTTGCCGTTCAGCGACTCGCCGGCCGCGTCGGCGACCCCGTCGACGCTCTCCTCGGCCGACACCGGGCGTTGGTAGTCCGCCCAGACGTCGCCCGAGGCGCACAGCCCTTCGGCGGCGACGTCGCCGAACGCGTAGTTGATGTGGGTCAGCCTCGCGGCGGCCCCGGAGGTGTCGAGCTTCTTGACCGGGAAGGCCCGGCCGTAGATGCCCCACTGCGTGAAGTAGCCGACCTGGTAGAAGCCGTCCCGCTGGGACGCCCTGGACGGCGATGCCTGGGCGGGTGACCTTCTTCAGCGCGCACGGCATCAGCGTCCTGCTACGAGCACAGCACGCCGCCACCCGCGCCGGGGTCACGCTGACCCTGCGCGGGGCCGCCCCGTGCGTCACCTACCTGCTGGCGGCAACCGGCATCCGTATGAACTCGGACGTGCCGACAACGGCCGCTGGTCGGTGATCCCACTCGGATGGGGCAGTGGCAAACGGAGGGAAGCTGACCCTGCATGCGGGTCTGGGGTGGTGTCGGTCGGTGCACACGCTTCCCGCACTCCCGACGGTGAGGCTGGCGTCAGGTGCGCAGTGTGTGGCTGGGGCTGCTGCGATAGACGACGCGGTAGTCGGTGCTGAATCGTCCGAGGTGGGTGAAGCCCCAGCGCGTGGCGATCATGGTGACGGTGACACCGGTGGTCGGGTCTGCGGCCTGCAGGTCGCGGTGCGCGCGTTCGAGGCGGACCTGGCGGACGTATCGCATCGGGGTGGTGTCGTGGTGGCGGCGGAAGGCGAGTTGCAGCGCACGGGGACGCACACCGGCCGCGGCGGCGATCTGGTCGACCGTGATCGGTTGTTCGGCGTTGTCGTTGACGTAGGCCACGGCTCGGCGTAACGCCCGGGGAGTGACCTCGCCGGCGGCCCCCAGGGCCCCGGCGTGGCCGGTGTGGGGGAACACGGCAAGGGCTGTCGCCGCGAGCAGGTGGCGGGTGTTCGCGGCGACCAGCGGGTTGGCCATCAGGGCAGGGTCGGACAAGCACACTGCGGGTCAGGTGGGAGAACAGCCTGGGTCCAGTGCCGGCCGAGCGCCGCCGAGATCGGCCGGGAGCTGTCGAAGCGCAAGTCCGCGCCGCTGATGCCGGTCTGGGCGTGGGCGACCTCTTCGAGCAGGGCGCGGGGAAGGCGGGTGATGAACGCGTCGATGTCGTCGAAATCGGCGTCCTGGGCATGATCCGGCAGCATCAGCGCCACATCGCCGGGGCGTAAACGGTAGTCGTCCTTGTCTCTGGCGATGGTGAAGCGGCCGGTCATCATGTGGGTGATGTTCAGGTCCCCGTCCGGGGCGGTCTGGAGCTGTGTGCGCGCTGAATAGTGCAGGCGGGTCACGCCGACGTCGGCGAGCCCGGTCGTGATGGTACGGAGGCCGAATCCGTCGCGGCCCTCGCCCGAGAACCGCACCCTGACGTCGAAGAAGGCCCGCCGGATGTAGGCGTGCGCCTCATCGGTGTCGCCGGTGGCGTAGCGCTGCCAGTGCGAGCCGGAGTAGACCGTGCCATCTGTCATGCCAACGCCTCTCCCGCCCCACACTCCGGGCGACCCTTCTATCCACGATACGCATCACCTTCCCGACAGGCGTAGTGCGCCGCCCGTCCCCGTGGCGATGGGGCTTCGACGGCGGATATGCAAGAGGTGGATCGCCCCTCGCGGCGTTGCCGGGGCGATCCGGCGGGTGCCTTGGTCAAGCAGCCGGGCAAGGCCACCCGCCTCCCACCCCACGGTCTGGTCGCTGCCCAGGCCACCGACAGCCGCCGATCGATGCCGACGCTGCAGGTGGCGATGAGACCTGTCGGTTGACCGTCACACGGCTTCGCCGAGCGGGCGAGGGTTGCGTCCCTGGGTGTGCCGGTCGCAGCCGGAATTGTGGCCCCACACGGGATGCTGCCTGCCCGGCATGCTGCGCCGCGCCCTGCACGCGAAACACGATTGCGGTAGCAGCGGGCACGTCCATCCGGCTCGCCGTGGCCGGTCCGGGTGCCGTTCACCGGGCCGCACATGCACCTTGCTGTGCTCGTTTGGTGAAGATCAGCAGGAGTGCAGGAAGTCTTGCGCGCGTGGGCTCTCCGCTTCTCGCCGCCCGCCCGGTTGGAGGGCCAAGTGCCCGACTGCCAGAGATGTCGCCGACGCACACCACTGCCCGGTCATCGTGTGTTGACCGGCCGGGGGTCTGTGGATCTAAAGGTGTTTCCGTCCTGACGGGCGTTGTGCCTGGTGAGGAGGGTGTCGTGATGACCGCGACACTGAACGACCAGAACGGACGGAGGAAGCGGCCCGAGCCGTCGGCCGAGGCGAAAGCTGCGGCCGAGCTGGTCCGAGGGGCGAAGGAGCAGGGCCTGTCGCTGAAGGGCATCCTCGGGCTGTGGGCCGGTACCGGTGGTGAAGGCGCGAAGTTCTGGATGGCGTGACCCGATCCCTGGACCCCACCGGAGCAGGCAAACCCGATGGACGATGCGCTGGAAACCCGCGTTGGACGCCTTTGCCATCACCTTGAGCGACCGCTTCCCAGCCGTTGAAACCTACTAACAACATCGCCGAGAACACCGTTAGCGAGATAGCCCCCGGCCACCGCCTTGATCGTCGATGTTTGTGAGGACAACCGAAAATCGCGCGGTGGCCGTGTGCCACAGCGTAGACCCCGTCGGGTGGCGGGTCATCCTGGATGAGGCGGTGACGCGTGTCGCTGACCGGTTCGTGCGGGTGGAGCCCCGTCGGACCGCCGGGCAGTTCGTGGATGGGCTGCGGTCGGGCGTAGAACGCAACACCTGCTGGTCGCTTGCAGAACGGGAGGGTCACGACGATCCGCAGGCGATGCAGGACCCATGCCTTGCTCGGGGCCGACGCACGAGACCGGGCCCACCCCGCCGCACTGGTCATCATGCAACTGATCGCGTCAAGGGCTTCAGGTTCCTGCGGTCGTGCAGCGGATGATCCGTATTCGGCATGAACCGAATCGATGGCTTCCAGTCGTTCACCAGGGAGCATATGTACGGTACGGCGGCTCGTGGAGCGGGGGAGATATATGTCGAGACACTTGATGGGGCACTGTGAGTCGTCTCTTCGTCAATGGTGAGCGCGGTACGAACGGCGGTCGTCATCGGTGCCAGCATGGGCGGCCTTCTCGCCGCCCGCGTGCTCAGCGACGAGTACGACCGGGTGCTGCTGCTGGACCGCGACCACGCCGACGTTGACGGGTACCGGAGCGGCGTACCGCAGGCTAAACACCTGCACGGTCTGCTGGCCCGCGGCCGGGAGATCCTCGAGGAGCTCTTCCCCGGGCTGAGCCAGGACCTGATCGACGACGGCGCCACCGTCGCGGACCTGCAGAACGACATCCGATGGACGATCGACGGCCGGCGGCTGGTGCGTCACCACTGTGGCCTGAGCGGGCTCTCGATGAGCCGGCTCCTGCTGGAACGCAGGGTCCGGGCGCGGGTGCTCGCGCTGCCCGGCGTGACCCTGCTCCCGTGTCACGAGGTGACCGGCCTGACCACCGGCGCTGATGCCGGCCGGGTCACCGGTGTCCACGCGGTGCGGCTGGCCGACGGGAACGCGCGCGTCGATCTGGCGGCGGAACTGGTGGTGGACGCCTCCGGCCGCGGTTCGCGGGCACCGACCTGGCTGACCGACCTCGGCTACGACGCCCCCGTCGAGGACCGGGTGCCGATCGGCATCACCTACGCCACCCAGCATTTCCGGCGCGAGCCCGGGCACCTGGTCGGCAGCAAGGGCGCTGTGGTCACTATGTCCCTGGAGAACCCCCGCGGCGGCGCCCTGGCCCGGGAGGAGGGCGACCGCTGGGTCGTCACCCTCGCCGGCCTCGCCGACGACCCAGCGCCGCTCGATCCGGAGGGCTTCCGGGCCTTCGCCGCCAGCCTGCCCGACCCCGCGATCGCCGAGGTCATCGCGGCCGCGACGCCGATCGACGACGCCCTGCGGGCGCGGTTTCCGGCCAGCGTCCGGCGGCGGTACGAGCGCCTCACCCGCCTGCCGGAGGGCTTCCTCGTGCTGGGGGACGCGGTGTGCAGCTTCAACCCGGTCTACAGCCAGGGCATGACCGTGGCCGGCGAGGAAGCGCTGATCCTCCGGGCCTGCCTGCGACAGGGCACGACCGGCATCGGCCGCCGCTTCTTCAAGGCGACCGCCCGCATCCTCACCGTCCCATGGTCGATGGCGACCAGCGGCGACGAACGATTCACCGACCCGGCGAAGAGTCGCACCCTGGCCGGTCGGCTGACCGGCTTCTACCTGAACGCGGTCGGCGCCGCCGTCGGCCGCGACCCGGCAGTCGGGCGGGCGCTGCTGCGCGTGGCGAACCTGCTCGACCCTCCTCAGCGGATGGTTGCACCGGACATGGTCTGGCGCGTCCTCCGGTCCGCCCGGCACCGCCCCGCCGTGACCGAGGTCGGCTGAACAACCGCACACCACGACGACCAGCACACGCCATACCGCGTACGCCGAAGGAGCACAGTCGCGATGACCAGCACCGAGAACGAACCCGTTGCCTACCCCTTCAGCGTGCCGGTCGCGCTCGACCTGGACCCGCGCTACGCCGAGCTGCGGGAGAGGCCCGGCCTGCAGCGGGTCAAGATGACCTACGGCCAGCCCGCCTGGCTCGCCGTCCGGTACGAGGATGTCAAGGTCGTGCTGGGTGACCGCAGGTTCAGCCGCGCCCAGGCGGTCGGCGACGACGAGCCCCGGGTGCTGCCGTTCGTACAGCGCCCCGACAGCATCTTCACCACCGACGCGCCCGACCACACCCGGTTGCGCCGGGCGGTCGGCCGGGCCTTCACGGCCCGGCGGGTGGAGGCGCTGCGCGGCGCCGTCGAGAGCGTCGTCGCCGAGCACCTCGACGCACTGGAGAAGGCCGGCCCGCCCGCGGAACTGGTGCACGGCTTCTCCCTTCCGGTGTCCATGCGGGTCATCTGCGACCTGCTCGGTGTGCCCTTCGAGCAGCAAAAACGATTCCGCGGGTACGCGGACACCATCCTGGTCAACTCGCCGGACGTCGGCATCGACCCGCAGCAGATCGTCAAGGCGCAGCTCGACCTGCGCGCGTTCCTCGGCGAACTGGTCGACCAGCGGCGCGCTGAGCCGGCCGACGACCTGCTCGGCGTTCTGGTGGCCGGCATGAGGGAGGACGGCGGCCTCACCGAGGACGAGATCATCGGGCTCGGCGTCGACGTGCTGGTCGCCGGGCACGAGACCACCGCCAACTTCCTCAGCAACTTCGTCTACCTGCTGCTCACCACCGGCACCTACACCACGCTACGGGACCAGCCCGACCTGCTGCCGGAGGCCGTCGAGGAACTGCTGCGGATCACCCCGCTCAACCCGAACGCGTTCATGGCCCGCGTCGCCACCGAGGACGTGGAGCTCGGCGGCCAGCTCGTGCGGGCCGGCGAGGCCGTCCTGCCGTCGATGGCCTCGGGCAACCGGGATGTGACCGTCTTCGAGAACCCGGAGAAGATCGAGTTCGTCGAACGGCCCCCGCACCTCGCCTTCGGGCACGGCGCGCACCACTGCCTGGGCGCCCAGCTCGGCCGGATGGAGCTGCAGATCGGGATCTCCGCCCTGATCACCCGGTTCCCCGACCTCGCCCTGGCCGTGCCGGCCGAGGACGTGCAGTGGCGCACCACGATGCTGGTCCGCGGCCCCTGGGGCCTGCCGGTCACCTGGTGATTCGAACGTATGACCAGCGCCGACACCCTCCACCGGTGGGCCCGGGAGCTCGCACCGGCCGCCGGGACCGCCACGACCGACCCGAAGGTCGTCTACGTCTTCCCGGGCCAGGGGTCGCAGTGGGCCGGCATGGCCCTCGACCTGATCGACCGCTCGCCGGAGTTCGCCGCGGCCATGGATCGCTGCGCGGTGGCGCTGCGGCCGTACACGGACTGGGATCTGCTCGCGACGCTGCGCGGTGACGACTCCTGGCTGAGCCGTGACGACGTCGTGCAGCCGGCGTTGTTCGCCGTGATGATCGCCCTCGCCGACCTGCTGCGGCACTACGGCGTCGAGCCGGACGCGGTCATCGGGCACAGCAACGGCGAGATCGCCGCGGCCTGCGTCGCCGGCCGGCTGTCGCTGGAGGACGGCGCGCGCACCGTCGCCCTGTGGAGCCGGGCACAGGCCCGGCTGGCCGGCCGCGGCGCCATGGCGGCGGTCCCGCTGCCGCCCGGGGCGCTGACCGACAGGATCACACGGTACGAGGGACGCGTCTCGCTGGCGGCGGTCAACGGTGCCCGGTCGGTGGTGCTCTCCGGGGAGCGGGACAGCCTGCACGAGCTCACGGCCGAGCTGGTCGCCGAGGGCGTCGCCGCGAAGCTGATCCCGGTCGACCTGGCCGCGCACTCGCCGCACATCGACGACCTGCACGAGGAGCTGATGACCGGGCTGGCCACGGTGTCGCCGCGGCTGGGCACGGTCCCGATGCGGTCGACGACGACGCCGGGCGAACCGCCGGCGCTGGACGCCGCCTACTGGTTCCGCAACCTGCGCAACACCGTGCAGTTCGCCCGGACCACCCGCGGTCTGGTCGCCGACGGCTACGACGTCTTCGTGGAGATCAGCCCGCACCCGGTGCTCACCTACGGGGTGCAGGAGACGATCGACGCGGAGGATGCGGACGCCGTCGTGGTGGCCGGGCTGCGCCGCACGGCACCCGACCAGGTGCTCCGCGCGCTGGCCACCCTGCACCTGCGGGGTGTGCCGGTGGACTGGGACGCCGTCTTCGCGCAGTGGCCGCCCCCGGCCGAGCGCGCCGCGACGCCGCCACCGGCGCCGGCCTCCGGCGACCTGGTCGACCTGGTGACCTGGGCGGTGGCCGACGTGTTGGGCGGTGAGGGCTCGGCCGACCCCGACCGGCCGTTCCGGGACTGGGGCGTCACGTCGCTGACCGCGCTGGAGGTGCGTGACCGGCTGGCCGCCGAGACGGGCCGCAAGATCCCGGTGTCGGCGGTCTTCGACTACCCAACGCCACGGGCGCTGGCGGGCTTCCTCGACGGGCGCGACGACGGCACCGCATCGCGGCCGGCCACGGTGGCCCTCGACGACCCGATCGCGATCGTGTCGATGGCGTGCCGGTTGCCCGGCGGGGTGGATTCGCCGGAGGCGCTGTGGGAGTTGTTGCTTGCGAACGGCGATGCGGTGGGTGACTTTCCGGTCGAGCGGGGCTGGGATGTCGACGGGAGTGGGTCGGTGCAGCGCGGTGGCGGTTTTCTGCGTGGTGCGGCCGGGTTCGATGCGGGGTTGTTCGGTGTGTCGCCGCGGGAGGCGTTGGCGATGGATCCGCAGCAGCGGTTGTTGCTGGAGTGTGTGTGGGAGGTCTTCGAGCGTGGTGGCTTCGACCCGTTCTCGCTGCGGGGCAGCGCGACCGGTGTGTTCATCGGTGCGACCGCGCAGGAGTACGGCCCTCGGCTCGCGCAGGCGTCCGGCAAGGTCGGCGGCTACCTGCTGACCGGTAACACGGGCAGTGTGGTCTCGGGCCGGGTGTCGTACGTCTTCGGGTTGGAGGGCCCGGCGATGACGGTGGACACGGCGTGTTCGTCGTCGTTGGTGGCGTTGCACTCGGCGGTTCAGTCGTTGCGGCTGGGTGAGTGTTCGTTGGCGGTGGCCGGTGGTGTGACGGTGATGTCGTCGCTCGGGATCTTTGAGGAGTTCTCCAGGCAGGGGGCCTTGTCGGCGGATGGGCGGTGCCGGGCGTTCTCCTCGGCGGCTGACGGCTTCGGGCTGGGTGAGGGCGTCGGTGTGCTGTTGGTGGAGCGGTTGTCGGATGCGCGTCGTCTTGGGCATCAGGTGTTGGCGGTGGTGCGGGGTTCGGCGGTGAATCAGGATGGTGCGAGTAATGGTTTGACGGCGCCGAATGGTCCGTCGCAGCAGCGGGTGATTCGGGCGGCCCTCGCGTCGGCGGGTGTGTCGGCCTCCGGCGTGGATGTCGTGGATGCGCACGGTACGGGTACGACCCTGGGTGATCCGATTGAGGCGCAGGCGTTGCTCGCCGTGTATGGGCAGGACCGGGAGCGGGCGCTGTTGTTGGGGTCGGTGAAGTCGAATATCGGGCACACGCAGGCCGCCGCGGGGGTGGCTGGGGTGATGAAGATGGTGCTGGCGTTGCGGCATGGGGTGGTGCCGGCGACGTTGCATGTGGATGAGCCGACACCGCACGT
>NZ_JBAKHL010000024.1:0-94644 GCF_036902715.1 Micromonospora sp. CPCC 205546 | reverse complement strand
AAACCGAAGCCTGACCAGTCCGGGGTATAAATCATAATTGGCACTGGCTTATCAAGCACCCTGTTGAGTTCTCAAAGAACAACCACACACCACTCAAACGTCCCACATCGTGGGAGTTCGCTTGGGGCAACTCCTCTACCCTACTCGGCTCACTCCCCCTCGTCAACCTCGTATCCGAGGTGATCAAGGAAGCGTTCCAGGTCCACGATGACGCACGCCGCTTCGCGGCGGTCGCTGCTGTCGTGGGAAACCGCAGACCGGCCGATCGCCACTTCGTGGTTATCCGCCCGGCTCCTGCCGGCTTCAGAACTCTACCCGGTCGGCCTCGCGATCGCAACCCCGTCTTGGAGCGCCCTCGCACCGCCCGGATTCTCAGTCTCGCTCGGCGTCTCCGCCACGAGCCTGGTGCCCTCGTCGGCCGGTTTGTCCGGCCTTCCGCGTGCAGAGAGAAAGTTACGCCGCCCTCGCGGAGAAGGCAAATCGGCATCCGTCGCTGGCTGCGGCGGGACCCCGCCGGCGGTGGCGCATTCGTGATGGGCTCGCGGGGTTCGGGGGCGGCCCCGGCATGCCAGAGTGTCTGTCATGGCTGACCTCCCGCGCACCCGGGTGACCCTGCTCGCCGAGGACGCGCTGACGGGACTGCTGCTGCCGTTCTGGCAGGTGGTCATCGGCGCCTTCGTGATCTTCGTCGTCGTGGTCTCGGTGGCCCGACTGGCCCGACGGGGACGGTCCCGGATGACGACGGCGCTACTGGTGACGGCCGCCGCGATCGCCGGATTCGCCGTGGTGGGCGTGCTGCTGCAGGGGTGAGCGTCAGAGGCGGCGGTTGGCCAGGCTGGGCAGCTCGGCGCGGATGGTCCGCAGTCGGTTGAGATCGAGATCGACGACGGCCAGGCCCGGTCCGTCGGGCACCTGGGTGAGTACCGTCCCCCACGGGTCGACCACCATGCTGCGCCCGTAACAGGTCCGGCTCGGCTCGTGGTCGCCGGTCTGCCCCGCCGCGGCGACGAAGCACTGGTTCTCGATGGCCCGCGCGCGCAGCAGCACCTCCCAGTGGTCCCGCCCCGTGTGGGCCATGAAGGCCGCCGGCACCACGAGCAGCTGGGCGCCGCCGTCGACGACGAGTTGCCGGTACAACTCCGGGAACCGCAGGTCGTAGCAGATCGACAGGCCGACGCGAAGGCCCTCGACGTCGATGACCACCGGCTGGTCGCCGGGGGCCACGCTGGCCGACTCGAGGTAGGAGACCCGGCCGGGGATCTCCACGTCGTACAGGTGGATCTTGCGATAGGTGGCGACGAGCGTGCCGGAACGGTCGAAGACCAGGGAGGTGTTCCAGGTGCGGTCCGGATCCGGACCGCGCTCGTGGATCGAGCCGGCGATCAACCACATGCCACACCGCCGGGCGATGCCGGCGAAGAACTGGCCCACCTCGCCGTCGACCGGCTCCGGCTCGGGCAGGCCCGCGGCGGGACCGAGGTAGTCGACGAACTCCGGCAGCAGCGCCAGGTCGGCCCCGGCTGCCGCCGCGCGTTCCAGCAGGGCCTCCGCGGCCGCCAGGTTCGCCTTACGGTCTTCCCGGGAGTTGAGCTGGCAGACGGCGACACGCATGGGGACCAGCGTACGACCGCGGTGCGCGCGGCGACAGCCTCGATCGGTGCTCACGGCGCTGGTCCGATCGACCGACGCCGGCCGGACGCGGACACGTCGCCGCGCCCGACCCTGACGGGCGGGCGCGGCGACGGTGGATCAGGCCGACTTCTCCTCGCGGTCCCGGCGGGCGCGCCGGCCGGTGAACTCGCGCGGCACGATCGTCGGGTTGACGTTCTCCAGCACCACCTCGCGGGTGATGAGCACCCGGGCGGCGTCGGGGTTGCTCGGCACCTCGTACATCGCGGAGAGCAGGACCTCCTCGATGATCGCCCGCAGGCCACGGGCACCGGTGCCCCGGAGCATGGCCTGGTCGGCGATCGCCTCCAGCGCCGGCTGGTCGAACTCCAGCTCGACGCCGTCCAGCTCGAAGAGGCGCTGGTACTGGCGGACCAGGGCGTTGCGCGGCTCGGTGAGGATCCGCACCAGGGCGGAGCGGTCCAGGCTGCGCACGTTGGTGATCACCGGGAGCCGGCCGACGAACTCGGGGATCAGCCCGAACTTCAGCATGTCCTCCGGCATGACCTGGCTGAAGATGTCGTCCGTCGACCGCTCGGACACCGAGCGGAGCCGGGCGCCGAAGCCGGTGCCGCCCTGGCCGGTGCGGGACTCGATGATCTGATCCAGCCCGGCGAACGCCCCACCGCAGATGAACAGCACGTTGGTGGTGTCGATCTGGATGAACTCCTGGTGGGGGTGCTTGCGCCCGCCCTGCGGCGGCACGTTGGCCACCGTGCCCTCGAGCATCTTGAGCAGCGCCTGCTGCACGCCCTCGCCGGAGACGTCCCGGGTGATCGACGGATTCTCCGACTTGCGGGCGATCTTGTCGACCTCGTCGATGTAGATGATGCCGGTCTCGGCACGCTTGATGTCGTAGTCCGCGGCCTGGATCAGCTTGAGGAGGATGTTCTCCACGTCCTCGCCGACGTAGCCCGCCTCGGTCAGCGCGGTGGCGTCGGCGATGGCGAACGGCACGTTCAGCATCCGAGCCAGCGTCTGCGCCAGGTGGGTCTTGCCGCACCCGGTCGGGCCGAGCAGCAGGATGTTGGACTTGGCCAGCTCGACGGCATCACTGCCGGAGCCCGGCGCGCCGGCTGCCTCGGCCTGGATCCGCTTGTAGTGGTTGTAGACCGCTACGGCGAGCGCCTTCTTGGCCTGGTCCTGCCCGACGACGTAGGTGTCGAGGAACTGGCAGATCTCCATCGGCTTGGGAAGCTCTTCCCACTTCACCTCGCCGGACTCGGCCAGCTCCTCCTCGATGATCTCGTTGCAGAGATCGATGCACTCGTCGCAGATGTAGACCCCGGGCCCCGCGATGAGTTTCTTGACCTGCTTCTGCGACTTCCCGCAGAACGAGCATTTCAGTAGGTCGCCGCCGTCACCGATCCGTGCCACCTACGTTCTCCCTGCACTCGTCGACCGGAGACCCGGCCCTCGCCTGCGGACGTGGAAGCGTCCGCCTCGTTCATCCCGCTCGTACACCCCTCCGGAGGACCGGTGGAGCGGCACAGACCCGACGTTACCCGCTGGCGGAGGTTTCTCCGACCCCCAAATCGGGTGTGTCAGACGGTCGGCCGGAGGTGGACCCCCGGCCGACCGAGACGCGAGCTGTTCAGCTGGCGGCGTTGGCCGCCAGCAGGCCCTTCTTGCGGCTGGTGAGGATGGTGTCCACCAGCCCGTACTCCTTGGACTCCTCGGCCGTCATGATCTTGTCGCGGTCGATGTCCTTGCGGACCTTCTCGACCGGCTGGTTGCAGTGCCGGGAGAGCATCTCCTCGAGCTGCGTGCGCATCCGCAGGATCTCGCGGGCCTGGATCTCGATGTCCGAGCCCTGCCCGTAGCCGCCCTCGGTGGCCGGCTGGTGGATGATGATCCGCGAGTTCGGCAGCGCCATCCGCTTGCCCGGCGTGCCGGCCGACAGCAGCACGGCCGCCGCGCTGGCCGCCTGGCCGAGACAGACCGTCGAGATGTCCGGGCGGACGTACTGCATGGTGTCGTAGATCGCCGTCATGGCGGTGAACGAACCGCCGGGCGAGTTGATGTACATGATGATGTCGCGGTCCGGGTCGGTGCCCTCGAGCGTCAGCAGCTGCGCCATCACGTCGTTGGCCGACGCGTCGTCGACCTGGACGCCGAGGAAGATGATCCGGTCCTCGAAGAGCTTGTTGTAGGGGTTGGACTCCTTGACCCCGTACGACGTGCGCTCGACGAACGACGGCAGGACGTAGCGGTTGTGCACGGCCGCGAACTGGGGCGGCAGGCTCAGGTCGGTCATCGTCAGCTCCTCAGCTCAGGGTCCCGGCGCCATCCGGAACCTGGGCGGCCCCGATGATCACCTTGTCGATGAAGCCGTAGTCCAGGGCCTCCTGGGCCGTGAACCAGCGGTCGCGGTCGGAATCCGCCTCGATCTGCGCCTGGCTCTGGCCGGTGTGGTGCGCGACCCGCTCCTGGAACATCCGCTTGGTGTAGAGCATCTGCTCCGCCTGGATGGCGATGTCGGACGCGGTGCCGCCCAGACCGCCGGAGGGCTGGTGCATCATGATCCGCGCGTGCGGCAGGGCGTAGCGCTTGCCCTTGGTGCCGGCGCAGAGCAGCAGCTGCCCCATCGACGCCGCCATGCCCATCGCCACGGTCGACACGTCGTTGTCGATGAACTGCATGGTGTCGTAGATCGCCATGCCGGAGTAGACCGAACCGCCCGGCGAGTTGATCCAGAGGTTGATGTCGCGGTCCGGGTCCTCCGCGGCGAGCAGCAGGAGCTGCGCGCAGATGCGGTTGGCGACCTGGTCGGTCACCTCGCTGCCCAGGAAGATGATGCGCTCCTTGAGCAACCGGTTGTAGACCGAGTCGTCGAGGTTGCCAATGGTGTCGCCACCGCGGGCATCGATCGCCCGGAGCGGCTTCGCTTGGATGTGCATGTCGGTCATGGCAGCCCTTCGCTCTCCGTACCGTCCTACCCGACACTAACCGCTCAGCCGGATGGCAGAGCGTCGGTCCGGGCAGTGTTCGCTATCAGCGCAGCACCGCCGAGGCGTACCCGAAAAGGGAATCGGCCGCCGTCCACCGCAGGCGGCGGACGGCGGCCTCCCCCGACGATCAGTGCTCGTGGTCGTGGTCGTGCTCGGCCTCGCTCTCGGCGCGCAGCGCGTCGAGGGTGACCTCGTTGCCCGCCGAGTCCTTGATCTTGATGCGCTCCATGAGAGAGGCCAGGGCCTTGCCCCGCCGCACGTCACCGAAGACGGCACCGGCCGCGCCCGAGCGGACCAGCTGGTCGTAGTACTGCTGCGGAGCCATCCCGGCGCGCTGGGCCCGGTGCACGATCTCGTGGCCGAACTCGTCGTCGGAGACCTGCACGTCCTCGGCGTCGGCGAGGGTGTCCAGCAGCAGCTGGACCTTCACGCCCTCGGTCGCCGCCTCGGTCAGCTCGGTGTCGATCTGCTCCTCGGTCTTCTCCTCGGCCGCGAGGTATTCCTCCAGGGAGGCGCCGATCCGCTCGAGCTGGTCGACCATCGCCTGCTTGCGGCTCTCGACCTCCTCGCGGACGATGCCCTCCGGCGCCGGCACGTCGGCGGCGGCCACCATCTGCTCCAGCGCCTTGTCGCGGGCGGCGTAGATCTGCTCGACCCGCTTGCCCCGGGTGACCCGCTCGCGCAGGTCACCGCGCAGCTCCTCGATGGTGTCGAACTCGCTCGCCATCTGGGCGAACTCGTCGTTGAGCTCCGGCAGCTCCTTCTCCTTGACCGTGCGGACGGTCACCGCCACCTCGGCGTCACGACCGGCGAAGTCGCCGCCGACGAGCTGGGTGGTGAAGCTGGTGTTCTCGCCGGCGGCCAAGCCGACGACGGCCTCGTCCAGGCCCGGCAGGAGCTGCTTGCTGCCGACCTCGTGGGAGATGTTGCTGGCGGAGCCGCCCGGCACGTCCTCGCCGTCGACGGTCGCGTTCAGGTCGATCTGGACGTAGTCGCCCTCCTGGGCGGCCCGCTCGACGGTCTTCAGGGTGGCGAACCGCTCGCGCAGGTTCTTCACCTGCTCGTCGATCTCGCTGTCGTCGATCTGCAGCTCGTCGACGGTCACCTCGATGGTGGCCGGGTCCGGCAGGGTGATCTCCGGGCGGACGTCGACCTCGGCGGTGAAGTTCAGCGAGTCACCGTCGTTGAACTCGGTGATCTCGACCTCGGGGCGGCCGAGCGTCTTCAGGTCGTGCTCGCGGACGGCGGCGAGGATGTTCTGCGGGATGGCCTCCTGCACCGCCTCGTTGAGGACGGTGCCCCGGCCGACCCGCTGGTCGATCACGGCCGCCGGAACCTTGCCCTTGCGGAAGCCGGGCACCTGGACCTGCTGCCCGATCTCCCGGTACGCCTTCCTGAGGCTCGGCTCGAGCTCGACGAACGGCACCTCGATGGCGAGCCGCACGCGCGTCGGGCTCAGAGTCTCGACGGTGCTCTTCACAGGCGTACTCCTTGACGGATCTCGGTTTTAGTCTGGGCGTGATAAGCCCATCGAGTGTAGGCGAGCCGGCCGGACGCACCGGCAGCGGCCGGGGACCGCGCGGGGGGCGACCCCGGCGACCGGCCGCGGACGACAGTCGGGGTGGCGGGATTTGAACCCACGGCCCCTCGCTCCCAAAGCGAGTGCGCTACCAAGCTGCGCCACACCCCGTGGCGACGAGCAGTCTATGCGGTCGCGGCCAGCCGGAAGTCCCGGGGCGTCACCCAACGCGCCGAAGGAGGACCAACCGGACATCCAGCACGGCCTGAACCCCCGCCGCTCCCCCGGACGGGATACGGCCGCGCGGGGCGGGCAGGTCATTGGGTACGCTGTCGGCGCGCCCACAGCAACCGGGCGTACGCGGGCGTAGCTCAATGGTAGAGCTTCAGTCTTCCAAACTGACGGTGCGGGTTCGATTCCCGTCGCCCGCTCCACGAACTCCGGCCCAGGTCAGCGGCGTCATCGCCGAGCCTGGGCCGATCTCGTCTCCGCCTCTCTCTACCGTCACGCTGTCTGACGTAGCTCGTGGGCGCGGACCACCCGGATCGTGGGATCGGCAGCCTCGGGCGTCCGCAGCCGATCGGTCAGAAGGAAATCAGGCAAGCTGAACCGGGCCGCGTGCTCGTGCTCGGTCAGCACGAACGTTCCGCCTCGCCTCTCGGGCTGCCACCCGTGCCCCAGGGCGTAACTGATGACGGCTCGTACGTCGGCCGGCGTCGGATAGGCGCCGTCGGTGGCGCATGCCCCCCACGGCGCGGGCCAGGCGACCGAGAGCAGATCCGCCTGGAGTGCCTGGCTCGTCTTCCCGGCGCCCCACACGCGCAGCCGAATGCACCGGTGGCAGTCACCGCTGCCCAGCACGTGCCGGATCTCCGCGCGCCACACGAAGGTCCGTGCACCGATTCGGGTCTGCCGCAGTCGCGTCCGCACGTGGATCACCTCACGGTCGGTCTTCCCCGCCAAGGTATTTCCCTGCCGGCGGTGGGCCGTACGCCGCCGGACAGCCGCGCGCCACCGCGCAGCCGTGCCAGCCACGTGCCAGTAGCCGTTGTCCCCGGCGGTCGACAGCCCGGCCGTGCCGTCCGAGGCGGGTTCGCGTGGTGGCGCCGGCGATCTCCCGCTCGTTGGTTTGTGCCGGTGGGTCAGGTCCGCCCGACAGCCGTGAAGGACCGAGGCTAGAGGCCGTAGACGGTCAGCTTCGTGCCGTCGGTGACGTACACCCTGCCGTAGGTGACCACGAGCTGGTCGACCGCGCCGGTGAACGCCGGCGCACTCAGCGGGGCACCGTCGACCGGGTTCAGGGTGTGCACCCGGTCGCTCTTGGCGGTGACGTACAGGACACCACCCGCGATGATCGACCGCTGGTGCTGGCTTTCCGGAACGCTCCGGCTCCAGATCGTGGCACCGGTACTGCGGTTCAACGCCGAGACGGTGCCCGTGGTGGAGGTGACGTACAGCCTGGTCGGGGTGACCACCACGAACCTCGGGTACAGGCCCGACGCGAGCCAGGTCAGGGTGCCGGTCGTCGCGTCGAGGACCTGCAGGCTGTGCCCCCACCCGACGTAGAACCTGGTCCCCGTCTCGTCCGCCGCGAGCGGCCGGTAGTCACGGTCCTGAGTGGTGTGGACGATCCTGCCGGTGCCGATGTCGACGATGGTGCTCGTCAGGGGTCCGGCTCCCATTCCGGTTCCCGAGACAAGGACGCGACCGTTCGCCGAGACCGGCTGCTTCATGTACTGGTTGCGCTGCCACAGCAGCTGCCCGTCGGCGAGGCGGTAGGCGCGCGTGTCACTGCTGTAGCGGCTTTCGCCGGAGACCACGACGACGTCCCGGTCGACGAGGATCTGCGTGACCACGCCCTCGTCGTGGAAGTCCCGGATCACCGTCCCGGCCGTGGCGTCGAGCACGAAGATCTGCGTGGAATCGGCGCCAGGCATGGCGGGGCTGTCGTTCACCGCCCAGACGATCCGGCCGGCCGTGTGGACGAGCTGCGAAGGCGAGCGGAACCTCTCGGGGTCCGGCTCGAAGCGCCACATCTGCGCGCCGGTCTCCTCGTCGGTGGCCGTCACACCGGTGTCATCCTGCGTGTACACGAGTCCGTCGGCGACGACCGGTGCACGCTGGCCGGTCCGGGCCGGGGTGCCGGTGTACGCGAGCTTGAGGTTCGGGACGGTCGGGACCGTCACCCTCGACTCGTTGGGGTTGAATCCGCTGTTGCTGACCAGGTAGCCGGACATGGCCCACCAGCCCGTGCCGGCCGCGGCGGCCGGTGCCGCCGGCATCGCCACCGTCGCCGCGAGCACCGCGGCAGCGGTCAGCACCTTCAGTGGATGCTTCACCCGTACCCCCCCCCCCCCCCCCGTTGGCGCGGCGTCGCACAACCCCGCGCCTTGTCTTTCCTTCCCGGCGTCGCGCCGGGATGCGTCCCTGCTGCCTCGGTGCCGCAGTGCCGGTGATCTTATGGCTCGAGCGACGCCCATGGTTGCCCGTGCCTTTCACGAACTCCGACCCAGGTCAGCGTCGTCGTCGCCGCGCCTGGCCGCTCTCTTGCCGGCCCAGCCGGAGGTAATTGCGCATCCTCGCTCGCAGTCCCTTGCGGGCGCATCGAGACGAATGCGTCGAGGCGTGGAACGCACGCTCGCGGCACGGACACCACCTCAGTCGACGCCAAGCGTTCCCGTTCGGTGCGGAAGTCGGACCACGCCGAGGCCGGTAGTCGCAGCACGTTCAGGAGCAGATCGCCCGGGTGGTGGTCGCCCTCGGCCAAGGGATCTCGGAGCAGAACCTGTACCGCGACAGGCAGCAGGGACGGCACACCGATCTGCTGGCCGAGCATGACGCGGGTCCGGCAGCGGGCGGCCACGACCGGGCATTACGGCACCGCGACATGATACCGAAACATCGTCAGGCCGAGGCGGTAGTGAGCAAATCAGGTCGCTTCGCCGATCACTCACCTATCGTGGCCATTGATCGCGTACGGGGGCATGTCGAGGCGGAGCAACAACCGCCCTGTCGAAAAAGGTGGGAAATGGCGAAGAAGGTTGCCGTCAAAGTCAACGAGGATGCCATCGTGTGGAGAGAGTTCACCAGCGCCAAGGGGAAGAAGTACGAGGTGGGCTACCTCGGCGAACCCAACGCTGACCAGGGCGGATCGTCCGCACCCATGGGGAAGACCGACTTCGGCATCAGCTGCAACTGGCCCGTTGGTGGGAACGACTGGATAACCACCGAGCCCAGTTTCAAGAACACGACGGCCATCTCGAGGTACAAGCTGCACTCCAATGCCGACATGTCGGGGGACGAGGCCGGCGGATATGCTTACCGGCTGGAGTTTTCCAACGAAGAGCACTACGACTACGAGTTCTTCGACCAGGAAGGCGACAGCTACGGTTGCAACACCTTCAGCAATACCGATCATTTTGTTCGGTACAACTCCGACAAGCCCACGATCGCGTACATCAAGGGTAGTTAGCCTCGAGGACCGTCGGTCGGCAGGTGCGGGGGCGGCGCCGCGAGGGCGCGCTTCGACCTGACGGTGCGGGTCCGATCGTCCGTACGCAGCTTCCGGCCCAGGTCGCCGGCGTTCCCGCCGTACCTGGGCCGTTCTCGTCGCAGGGCCGAGGCCGACGTCTGCTGCACCTTCTCGCCATGAGCTGGGTTCGCCGGATCGCGCCGGGGTCCTCTGGTGTGCGGGTCTGTCGGCGGTACTGGTGTTGCCGGAGGTCTCCCCGCTGCCCACGTCCATCGTCGTGGCGGCGATCCTGCTGGCGGTGCCGGCCTTCGCCGTGCCCTGCTTCGCTGGCGGGCGGGGCGGGCGGCGGCGCGCGTCTGAGGTCGTGGGACCACCGGATCAGGCGTTCCGGGCGGGTGCCACGCAGGTGCGGCGCCCTGTGACGCCACGACGATCGGAAGGCGACCGCCGTACGACGTGGGTAGTCTTTCGACGTGGCACTTGATGATCTTCCGTCCGCGGAGTTCGCGTTTCCGGGACCGCTGCGGGACAGCCTGGTGGCCGCGATCCTGTCCGGCGCGAAGACCTCGACGTCCAGCCTCGTGCTCGGCTACGAGCGGACGGACGAGCCGCTGCCCGAGGTCGGGCAGCGATCGGCGGTGGTCGACTCGGCGGGCCGGCGGGTCGCGGTGATCGAGACGAGCGACGTACGGGTGGTGCGGCTCGGCGACGTCGACCTGCAGCACGCCCTCGACGAGGGCGAGGGGTACGAGTCGGTGGCGCAGTGGCGGGCCGGGCACGAGACGTTCTGGCACAGCGCGGAGGTGCGCGCGGAGCTGGGCGACCCGGGCTTCACCGTCGACGACGACACCCCGGTGCTGCTCGAACGATTCCGGCTGGTGCACACCGTCTGAGCGCCTCTTGGCGTACGCGGCGACCCGGGCGTGCGGCGGCACGCGCCGTACGCCCGGGTCGGTCGCCCGCTCAGCCCCAGTTCTGCGGGGCGGGCTGGCGGGTGGTGGCGTTCAACCGGTTGAAGAAGTTGGTGGTGGCGAGCCAGAGCACCAGCGCGGCCAGTTCCTTCTCCCCGAAGTGGCGGGCGGCCTCGTCCCACACCTCGTCGGGCACGGGGTCGGCCCGGTCGGCGAGGCGGGTGGCGGCCTCGGTGAGCGCGAGCGCGGCCCGCACCGCGTCGGTGAAGTACGGCGTCTCCCGCCAGGCGGCCACCGCGAACAGCCGTTCCTCGGTCTCCCCCGCCTTGCGGGCGTTGCGGGCACCGGAATCGACGCAGGCGCAGCATCCGTTGATCTGGCTGGCCCGCAGGTGGACCAGTTCCAGGGTGCTCCCGGGGACGCCCGCCGAGTGGGCCGCCTTGTAGAGCAGGTTGATGGCCTTCACCGTGTCGGGGAGCAGCGTCGCGGGGTTGGGCATACGGGCCTGCATGGACATCTCGCACCGTCCTTCCTGTTACGCTGCCGGCCTTCGCCGTGGCAGCGCTCCTGGTTCCTCACCCTGCTGTCGACAGCCGGAGGAGCGACGTGACAGATGTGACCCGGGCCACACCGGGACGGGACGCCCGCCGGGGTGGCGATGCCGCCGACCTGCTCGCCGAACGCTTCGAGGAGCAGCGCCCCCGGCTGCGCTCCGTGGCCCAGCGGATCCTCGGCTCCCGGGCCGAGGCCGACGACGCGGTCCAGGACACCTGGCTGCGGCTCAGCCGCGCCGACGTCGACGGCATCGACAACCTGCCGGGCTGGCTCACCACCACCGTCGGGCGGGTCTGCCTCGACCGGCTGGGCTCCAGCGCCGCGCGGCACGAGCGGCCCGCCGAGGTGGCCGCCGACGAGTCGAGCGCGTCCGTAGCCGGTGAGGTCGACCCCGAGCGGGAGGCGATGCTCACGGAATCGGTGGGGCGCGCGCTGGCCGTGGTGCTTCGGACCCTCGGCCCCACCGAGCGGCTGGTGTTCGTGCTGCACGACATGTTCGCGGTCTCCTTCGACGAGCTCGCGCCCGTGGTCGACCGCAGCCCGGCCGCCGTGCGGCAGATCGCCAGCCGGGCCCGCCGGCGCGTGCAGGACGGGTCGCCGGCGCCGGAGGCCGACCGCGCCCGGCAGCGCGGGATCGTCCAGGCGTTCCTGGCCGCGTCCCGCGAGGGGCGCTTCGACGACCTGCTCACCCTGCTCGACCCGCACGTCGTCCTGCGCTCCGACGCCGCGGCCGTCCGGATGGGCGGGGCCGGCGAGGCACGCGGCTCGGCCACGGTGGCCGACTTCTTCTCCGGCAAGGCGCAGGAGGCGGTGCCGGCGTTCGTCGACGGCGCGCCGGGAGCGGTGGTGCTCGTCGACGGCCGTACCCGCCTGGTGCTCAGCTTCGTGGTCACCGACCGGATCATCGGCATCGAGGTGGTCGCCGACCCCGACCAGATCGCCGACCTGGATGTGACCGTGGGCTGACGGCCGCGCCGCCTGAGCCGCACGTCAGGGCGCGAACCGTGCCGGTGCGGCTGCTGCGTACGATGCGGGGCCGGGCATCCCCTCGTCCCGCGGAGGTAACGGCAGATGGCAGGCCAGCACGAGGGGTACGCCCTGGGCGTCGACCTCGGCACGTCCCACACCGTCGCCGTGCTGCGCCGGCCCGACGGGCACACCCGCCCGCTGCTCGTGGACGGGCAGCCGATCATCCCCTCGGGCGTGTACGCCGACACCGACGGGCTGCTGCACGCCGGCCGGGACGCCCAGCGGCTGGCCCGGACCGACCCGGGCCGGTACGAGCCGAACCCGAAGCGGCGCGTCGACGAGCCCGCGGTCATGTTGGGTGATCGCCGGTACCCGCCGGCCGAGCTGCTGGCCGCGACGCTGCACGCGGTGGCCCGGGCGGCCGTCGAGGCGGTCGGGTTCCTGCCCCCGGCGGTGCTCACCTGCCCGGCGACCTGGGACGCGGCCCGCCGCCAGGTGCTGGCCGACGCCCTGGCGGCGGCCGGCTGGCCGTCGGCGGCCGAGCACACGCTCTCCGGTCCCACGCCGCCGGGCACCCGGCTGCTGCGGGAACCGGTGGCCGCCGCCCGCTACTACACCCAGATGCTGCGCCGGCCGGTGCCGGTGGGCGGGACGATCGCGGTCTTCGACTTCGGCGCCGGGACGCTGGACGTCGCGGTGCTGCGCAACGAGGGCGCCGACCCGTGGGGCGACTCCGGGTTCACGGTCGTCACCGCCGGAGGCGCCGACGACCTCGGCGGTCTGGACGTGGACGCGGCCCTGCTGGCACGGCTCGGCGAGCTGGTCGCCGAGGACCACCCGGCGCGATGGGAGCGGCTGACCCGGCCGGAGTCCGCGACGCAGTGGCGGGAGCGGCACGAGCTCTGGGAGAACGTGCGGGGCGCGAAGGAGATGCTGTCGCGGGTCGCGGCCGCGCCGGTGGCCGTACCGGGGGTGGAGGCGGCGGTCACCCTCACCCGGGCCGACCTGGAGCGGGTGGCCGCGCCGCTGCTGGGCCGGGCGGTGGCGGTGACCCGGGAGGTGATCGGCGCGGCCGGGCTCGACCCGCGGCAACTCTCCGGCCTGTTCCTGGTCGGCGGCGCCACCCGGATGCCGATGGTGGCCCGGCTGCTGCACGCCGAGCTGGGCGTCGCCCCGACCGTGCTGGAGCAGCCGGAGCTGCCGGTCGCCGAGGGGGCGCTCACCGACCTGCCCCTGCCCCGGCGCGCCCGGGCCGCCGACGCCTTCGCCGCACCCGCCGTCGCGCCGGCGCCACCCGCGGCCGCACCGGCGCCGACCGCCGTCGCCGGACCGGAGGGCGTCACACCGGCCATGCCCGCCAGCCCGGCGCCGACCGTGGCCGGTGGCCCGTCGACCGCCCCGACCGTGCCCGCCGCACCGTCACCGGCCACTCCCTTCGCACCGCCGGGCGCAGGCCCGGCCTCGTCCGCGCCGCCGGGCGCGGGTCCGGTACCGCTCGCGCCGCCGGAGGCAGGCCCGGCCTCGTTCGCGCCGGCGGGGGCGGGCTCGTCGCCGTTCGCGCCCCCGGGCGCGGGCTCGTCGCCGTGGGGGCCGGCTGCGTCGTCGTCCGCGAGCGCGGCGCCGTACGCCCCGTCGGGGACGCCGGCCCCGGGCGCACCGGCCGGGGGCGGGGCGTCCTTCGCGGCGCCGGGCGTGCCCCCGGGCGGTGCTGCGGGGGCGTTCTCGGGCGTACCCGTCTCCGGGGCGCCCGTGTCGCCGTCGCCCGGCGGCCGGAGCGGGCCGGCGCTCCCCCGACGCCGGGCGCTCTGGATCTCGCTCGCCGCGGTGCTCGCGCTCGCCGGCGTGGCGACCGCGTCCGTGCTGTACCTGACCCGGGACCGCTATCCGGCCCTGGAGTTCCGGACCGTCGACCTCGTTGCCAGGGTCCCCGCCGGCACCGAGCGGCCGGCGGACATGTTCACCGCGGTCCTCGGCGACCGGGCGTACCTCGGGTATCCGCTCGACGACGGGCGGCTGGAGGTGGTGGCGGTCGACGCCGGCACCGGCGCGGTGAAGTGGCGCAAGCAGACGGCGGCGTCCTCCGAGCGGTGGAAACGGATGGTGGCCCTGCCCGGTGCGGTCGCCGTCCTCGCCGACGCCATCGGCGACGACACCCCCCGCGACCTGGTGCTGCTCGACGGCGCCTCCGGCGACCAGCGGTGGCGCCGGTCGATCCTGGGCGACGACGACATCCTCTTCGGCGACGGCGTCGCTGTGCAGGTGGACCGCACCGGGAACCGGCTCGTCGGGCTGCGCCTCGGCGACGGCCGCGAGGAGTGGGCGCAGCCCAGCCCGCGCGACGAGTACGACAACACCCGCACCAGCGTCCACCCGGTCACCACCGACGAGGCGCTGGGCGGCCCGGCCTTCATCGACGGCTCCCCGCGCGATCCCTGGCGCGGCGACGTCAACCGGATCGTGCAGGTGGGCGCGGACCGGTCCGTCCGGCTGATCGACATGGGCAGCGGCCGGGTGCTCCGCAGCCGCGCCGGGGTGGCCGACCACGACGACCTCGTGGTGGCGCACGAGGACCGGCTCTACGTGGCCCGCGACGACGCCGGCTACCAGTTGCTGGCGTACGACCTGACGAGCGACGCCCAGCCGAAGGTGCTCCACACCGCGCAGGACGACAAGCGCAGGCCGGAGGCCCTGGTGCCCTGCGGCGAACGGCGGGCGTGCCTGCTGGAGGTCACCGGCGGCGACGGCGGGACCACCGAGATCGTGGCGGCGACCGAGGAGAAGGTGACCAGCTGGGACGCACCGCGGGCGACGCGGCTCGTGCCGCTCGGCGAACACCTGCTCGCCCGCCGGACCTCCCCGGAGTCGGCCGACACGCTGTTCGGCCCCGACGGACGCGCCGTACTTCCGGAGCGCGGCGGGGTGGCGGTCCGGCTCGACGCGGGCAACCTGCTGCTCCTCGCCGACCCACCCAGCTCGATCGAGGACGACCGCAGCGTGGCCGGGATGTCGGTGGGCTCGGGCGAGGTGCACGAGCTGGGCCGGCTGGAGGACGTACGCAGCGACACGTGCTCGTGGAACAGCGACGTGATCGCCTGCGGCGCCGGCAGGGAGCGCGGGGACGCCGGGGCGCAGTCCCCGTACGGCTTCGTGCTCTACCGGTTCGCCGAGCGGTAGCCGAAACCCGACAGCAATTCATATTGATCTATACAACCGATAGCCTCCTCCCAACGGCCAGGTTGCCCCGCGTGCGGCCACGAGCCGGCGCGGGGCCGACAGGAGGAGGACCGGCAGATGACACTTCCCCGTACCCGGCGATGGCGCGCCCGCGCGGTGGGCGTACTCGCCGCCGCCGCGGTCGTCGCCACGATGGGCACCCCCGCGGCGGCGACCCCGGCCACCGGCGGGATCCTGCACGCCGGGGCCCCGGACGCCGTGACCGACGGATACGTCGTGGTGCTCAGGGACGGCGCACTCGGCGGCGCCGGCGACCGGAGGGCGGCCGTCACGCACACCGCCGGCCGGCTGGCCGACCGCTACGGCGCCACCGTCGGCCGCGTCTACGGGCACGCGCTCGACGGATTCGTGGCGCACCTGCCGGAGCGGGCGGCCCGGCGGCTCGCCGCCGACCCGGCCGTGGCGTACGTGGAGCGGGACCGGGTGGTCACCCTCGTCGGGCCGGGCGTGCAGCTCAACCCGCCGTCGTGGGGGCTGGACCGGATCGACCAGCGCCACCTCCCGCTCGACGGTCGGTACGCCTATCCGAACACCGCCCACAACGTGCACGCGTACGTCATCGACACCGGCATCCGGAGCACACACGGCGACTTCGGCGTCCGGGCCGGCGGTGGCGTCGACCTGGTCGACGGCGGCCCGGCGGATGACTGCAACGGCCACGGCACCCACCTCGCCGGCACCATCGGCGGCACCCGCCACGGGGTGGCCAAGGAGGTCCGGCTGCGGCCGGTGCGGGTGCTCAACTGCGCCGGCAGCGGCACCTTCTCCCAGGTGATCGCCGGGGTGGACTGGGTCACCGCGAACGCGGTACGGCCGGCGGTGGCGCTCCTGGCGCTCGGCGGCGGCGCCAGCACGGCGCTGGACGCCGCGGTGAACCGGTCGATCGCCTCCGGGGTGCCCTACGCCGTCACGGCGGGCAGCTCGAACACCAACGCCTGCAACTTCTCCCCCGCCCGGGTGGCGGCGGCGCTCACCGTGGCCGGCACCACCAGCACCGACGCCCGGATGCCGAGCGGCAACTACGGCAGCTGCCTGGACCTCTACGCCCCCGGCGCCAACATCACCTCCACCTGGCACACCGGTGACGCGGCGGTCGCGACGATCAGCGGCGGCTCGATGGCCGCCGCGCACGTCGCCGGCTGCGCCGCGCTCGCCCTCTCGGCCAACCCGGCCTGGAGCCCCGCCCAGGTCGCGGCCCACCTGACCGGCCGGGCGACGACCGGGGTGGTCACGGGCGTGGTCAGCGGCACGCCCAACCGCCTGCTCTACTGCGGCGCCTGATCACCCAGGGGCACCGGAGCCCGGTGCCCGTCCGCGCGGCCCGTCGCACCGGCGGGCCGCGCGGGCCGCCCCGCTCGTCACGCCCGCCGTGCCCTCGGTGTCACATCGGCGGATGCCGGCCTTGTCCCGGCCGGGCTCGCCGACTACCGTCTGATCGATGATCGACTATCTGGTCATCGGCGCGGGAATCGCGGGCGCCAGCGCCGGACACCATCTCGCCGCGTACGGGACCGTGGTGCTGCTGGAGATGGAGCAGGTTCCCGGCCAGCACTCCACCGGCCGCTCGGCCGCGACGTTCTCCGAGTACTACGGCGGGCCGGCGGTGCGCGCACTGACCCGTACCAGCCGGAGCTTCCTCACCGCGCCGCCGCCGGGGTTCAGCGAGCACCCGCTGCTCACCCCGCGCGGCGTCCTCACCATCTGCCCACCCGGCAGCGAGGAGTCCTTCGAGGCGGCGCTGCGCGACGGGGCCGATGTGGACCCGCCGGCCCGCGAGATCGACGTCGCCGACCTGCCCCGGCACTGCCCCGTGGTGCGGCCGGAGTGGTGCCGGCGGGCGATGGTGAAGCCGGCCGTACGGGACCTCGACGTCGCCGCGCTGCACCAGGGCTACCTGCGGGGCGTCCGGGCGGCCGGCGGCCGGGTCGTGTGCGGCGCGCGGGTCCGTCGGCTGCGGCGGGGCGGCGACGGATGGCAGGTCACCACGGACGCCGGCGAGTTCACCGCCCGGGTCGTCGTCAACGCCGCGGGTGCCTGGGCCGACGAGGTCGCGGCGGCGGCCGGCGTACGACCGATGGGGTTGACGCCGCTGCGGCGGACCGCCTTCCTGGTGGACGCGCCGGCCGGCGTCCCGGTGGTGGACTGGCCGATGGTCGTCGACATCGACAACCGCTTCTACTTCAAGCCGGAGTCGGGGCGCCTGCTGGTCTCCCCGTGCGACACCACTCCCGTGCCGCCGGGCGACGCCCGCCCTGACGACCTCGACGTGGCGATCGGCGCCGACCGGGTGCAGGCGGCGACCACACTGGAGATCCGCCGCGTCCACCAGCCCTGGGCGGGGCTGCGGACCGCCGCCCCGGACGACGTGCCCGTGATCGGCCCGGCGCCCGACGCGCCGGGTTTCCTGTGGATGGCCGGGCTCGGCGGCTACGGCGTCCAGACCTCGCCCGCGGCGGGCGCCCTGCTCGCCGCGCTGGCGGTCGACGACGCGCCCCCGGTCGACCCCGGCCCCTTCTCCCCGTCTCGCCTCCCCTGACCCCGCCCCCGGGCGGGACCTCCGGTGATCATGAGGTCGGCGGCAGCCGAGGAGATCGACTCCGCCGTCAACCTCATGATCACCGAAGCGTGGCCGGGTGGGGTGGGGTGGGGGGTCAAACGGGGGCTTGGTTCTGCGGTGCGCGTCGGGGGAGCATCGTCAACGCCGAGATGCCGGCCGACAGCAGCGCCGCCAGCAGCATCACCTGGAAGACCGCCGGGTAGCCGGCCATGCTGGCGACCAGGCCGGCCAGCGGCGCCCCGGCCACCAGGCCGATGTCCCAGAACGAGGTGAACGCACCGAGCGCCGCCCCCTGGTGGGCTGGCTCCGTCCGATTGATCACCAGCAGCGCCAGCGCCGGGAAGAGCAGCGACAGCCCGGCACCGATCACCAGCCCGCCGAGGATCGCGACCAGCAGGTTCGGCGCGACCGCGACGAGGAGCAGCCCCACCGCCTCCACAAGGGCCGAGCCGACGGCCACCCGGCCGGCGCCGAGCTTGTCGGGCAGCCCGCCGACGAAGAGCCGGACCCCCACGTAGGTGAAGCCGAACGCGTTGAACGCGGCGATGCCGTTCTCGACGCCCCGCTCGGCCATGTGCAGCGCCACGAACGCGGCCAGCGCGGCGTAGCCGAACCCGGCCAGGGAGAGCGCGACGCCGGGCGCCACCGTGCTGCGCGGCAGGATGCCGGCCCGGCCCGCCGGGCTCGCCTGCTGCGGCCCCGGTCGGGCGGCGACGAGCGCGGCCCCGGCGGCCGCCGTCAGGATCGCGAACAACCACACCGCCGGATAGCCGGAGGTACGCAGCAGCACCGCGCCGAGCAGGGCGCCCAGCGTGATGCCCAGCCACATGTAGATGCCGTACAAACCGACGACGCGGCCCCGCCGGTCGGCCGGCGCCAGGGCCACCAGCCAGGCCGCGCCGGCGGTGTAGACGGCCGCCTCACCGATCCCGTGCAGGACCCGGACGCCGACCAGCACGCCGACGTTGCCGGCCACCAGGTAGGCGCACCCGGCGGCGGCACACACCAACGCCCCGCCCAGCATCACCGTCCGGTATCCGTGCCGGTCGCCGATCCGGCCGGCGATGGGCCGGGCGATGACGGCGGAGACCGCGATCGCGGCGATCACCACCCCCACCTCGACCCGGTTGCCGTCCAACTCGTCGAGTACGTAGAACGGCAGCACGGCCAGGGACGCGCCCACGCCGAGCAGACAGAGGAAGATCGCGGCGAAGAGCGGCGCGATAGGCCTGTAGAACAACAGTTTCCCGCCGGTCATGGTTATACCGTGACGCTCCTAGGCCGGTACGACGTGGAAGAAGTGGGTCGGCAGGTGCACGGCCAGGCCCTCGTGGATCTCGGCGCAGACGGCTGGGCCGTCGGCGGCCAGGGTACCGGGCGGCGGGGTGCCGACGCGAATCGAGGAGCGCCCGGCGTCCAGCAGGCGGGCCGCCATCGCGAAGTCCCCCACCACCGCCTCGCCCGGCGCGACCATCCGCGTACGGCTGATCTGGACGCCGTTGCGGGTCAGGTCCGTCAGCAGCGTGCCCCGGCCGAGCAGGTGGGTGTAGTAGTCCCTCGGGTTGACGATCATCGCGTGCGGGGTGGCCCCGGTCTGCTCGATCTCGTCGCAGGCGGCGAGCAGGCCGCTGAGCCAGTCGTGCCGGTACGGCAGCCGCTCGATCTCCGGGTGCCGCAGCAGGCCGCCCTCGCCGATGGTCAGCGCCTGGTTCTCGGCCGTGGCGAGGCGGACCAGCAGCCGGTAGTCGATGAAGACGGCCAGCGCCTCCGGGTCGTCGGCGATCTCCTCGGGGATGCGCACCCAGGCGCGGATCGGGTGCACCCCGGCGGAGGCGGTGCCGAACCGGAAGGCGGCCTCCCGGCGCAGGCCCGACTCGTGCACCGCGGCGGCCTCGGCCGCGTCGGGCCGGCCCTCGCACCAGAACCGGACCGGATCCATGCCGACCGACCGCTTGCGGAACAGGTTGCGGACGGTCACCCGGGGCCGTTCCTTCGTGGGCTGGAAGGCGTCCGTGATGGTGTAGCCGAAGCGCACCTCGGCGCCGGCGGGATCGTCGGCGTACGCGCGGGCGAACAGTTCGCCGGGCGACAGCGTCGACGACGCGCTCACGGGTGGCACGGTCACGGGCGGCGCGGGGGTGGTGGTGGTCATGAGTCCTCCCTGATGGAGATGGCGTGCCGGATCAGCCGCTCGTAGAAGGGCTGGTGGTAGTCGTGGTACGACCGCAGGGTGTCGTTGTTCGCGACGGTCACCTCGAAGGACTTCTCGACGGGCGAGAAGCCCGAGGTGCGTTCGACGTCGAGGTGCCACTTGCGGGTGCGCTGCCACTCGGTGCGCTCCCCCGGCGCCCAGTTCAGCGCCTCCGGCCGGAACGGCAGGCCCACGTCGGCGCACCAGGCCGCCACCGTGTCGCCGGGATGCCGCAGCAGGTCCTCGGCCCGGATCACCACCGGCGGCCGGCGCGCGGTGCGGCGGACGAGGTCGAACAGCTCCCACTGGTGCTCGTAACCGATCTCCGGGCAGGTCACCGTCGGCTTGATCGCGTAGTGCGAGCTGATCGTGCGGGCCGGGTCGCGGACGATGAAGGTGTGCGTGACGTCCGCGATCGCCTCAGGACGCTCGAACAGGTGCTCGTAGCGGTACTCGAGCGTGTCCTTGACGAAGACCGTCCGGTCCCGGCCCAGCTCGCTCAGGTGCGCGACGACCGCGGACGCGTCGGTCACGGTGACGGTGCCGCCGTCGGCGGCGGGCAGCTCGACGTGCCCCTCGTCGACGAGGGTAACCAGTGGCTCGTGGACGACGGTGACGTCACCGCGGGCGATCATCATGCGCAGGAACGCGGTGGAGAGCGCCCGGGGATGCGCCCACATGGCGATCACCGGCATGTCCGCCTCCCGTACCGAGTCTCCCGCCGCCCGGACGCGGCCCCGCGGCGGGCCGCGCTCACTGCGACCACGCCGTGGGCTTGCGGTCCCACCGGTGGCCGCGCAGCGTCTCCAGCAGCCCGGCGTCCAGCGGCACGCCGTCGCTGACGGCGAGGTTGGCGCGCACGTGCTCGGCCCGGCGCATGCCGGGGATCACCGTGCTCACCGCAGGGTGGTGCAGGATGAACCGCAGCGCCAGTTCCGGCATGGTCATCCCGGGGGGCACGTCGGCGGCCAGCCGCTCGGCGCGCTCCACACTGGGCAGCAGGTTCTCCGGCCCGAAGTAGGTGCTGCGCCAGTCCTCCTCCGGCCAGGTGCTGTCGGCGGTCAACGTGCCGGTCAACGTCCCTTCGTCGAACGGGACCCGGGCGATGATCGCGATGTCGTCCCGCTGCGCGCGCGGGAACAGCTCGTCCTCCGGCGCCTGGTCGAAGATGTTGTAGATGACCTGCACGACGTCGATCAGGCCGGTGTCGAGGGCGGCGTGGCAGTTCGTCGGCTCCCACCGGTTGACGCTGATCCCGATCCCCTCGACCACGCCCTCCCGCTTGAGGTCCGCGACGGCCTCCTGCCAGCGGCCGTCGGCGGCCCACCGGTCCTCCCACACGTGGAACTGCAGCAGGTCGATCCGGTCCACCCCGAGGTTCTCGAGGCTGCGGTGGGTGTACTCGCGGATGTGCTCGGCCGGGAAGACGTCGTCCAGGGTGTCCTGCGGGCCGGGCGGCCACTCGCGGTTCTTCGGCGGGATCTTGGTGGCCAGGTAGAGCCGGCGGTCCGGGTGCCGGCGCACCAGGCCGCCGAGGAGCTGCTCACTGACGCCCCGCCCGTAGACCCAGGCGGTGTCGAAGAAGTTGCAGCCCCGTTCCACCGCCTCGTCCAGGCAGGTCGGTGCGGTGTCGTAGTCCCAGCCGGTGAAGCCGCCGGGTCCACCGCCGATGCCCCACATCCCGTACCCGACCTCGCTGACCTGCCAGCCGAGCCGACCCATCCTGCGGTATCGCAATTCCACTCCCTCATCCGTGCCGGTCACCGCGCCGCGCGCGGCCGTTCACCCTGGTCCCGCCGGCAGCAGCAGCCGGTCGGCGTCCCGCCGCACGTGCTCGCCCAGCCAGGCACGGTAGGCGCCGACGGACGGGCCGAGCCGGTGGTCGCTGAAGCCCCGCCGCCGTTCCAGCTCGGCGCAGCCGTCGCGCCGGAACAGCCGGGGATTGTCGGTGAGCAGTGTCGCGAAGATCGCGCGCAGCCGCTCCTCGTCGGCGCCCACGCCGGGCGGGAAGAGGGCCAGCAGCACGGCGGCGTCGCGGTCGCCCCCGGCCGCCGCGTCGCGCAGTGCCGCCAGGAACCGCGCGCAGCTCACCCGGGGCAGGGCGTCCGCGCCGGCCAGCGGCAGGTCGGTGAAGTCGACGCTCACGGGGTGCAGGACGTTCAGCGTGCCGCCCCACTGGCGCGGATCGACCACGGTGGCGACGATGCGTCGGGCGGCCCAGTCCACCGGCGTCCAGTCGGAGCGCACGGGCGCGTCGGGGCGCATCCGCAGCTGGTGGCAGGCCGCCAGCAGCAGATGGGTCAGGGCCCGGGGGTTGGGGTGCCCGTCGTCGGCCGCGGGCATCACCTCGCCGAGGCGCAGCACCGTGACGGTCGCGCCGCGCCGCCGAGCCTCGTCGAGGTACCGCTCCGCCACCCACTTCGACCGGCTGTAGCCGCTGGTCGGCGGGACGGCGAGGGCCGGGTCGTACGTCTCGGACAGCGGCTGCGGATGGCGGACGGCCTCGCTGTCGAGGACGCCGAGGGTGGAGACGTGGTGCAGCGGCTTCGGTCGGCCCGTCAGGCAGAGCCGGAGCAGCTCGGCGGTGCCGAGGACGTTCGCGGCGCGGTGCGCCCGGTAGTCGAACAGGAAGTTGACCAGCGCCCCGGCGTGCAGCACGAGGTCGCAGTCGTGGGCCAGCCGGGCCCACGCCTCCGGGGTCAGCCCGAGGGCCGGGCTGCCGAGGTCGCCCGCGTACCCGTGCAGGCGCAGGCCGTGGCCGGGCCGCCACAGGCCCCGCTCGGCCAGCGCGCGCACGACGCGGGCGGTGGCCTCGGCGTCGTCGGCCGCGCGGGCCAGGCACAGCACCCGGACGTCGGTGGTGGCGAGCAGTTCGTGCACGAGGCGCGCGCCGACGAATCCGGTGGCCCCGGTGACCAGGACCGTACGCGGCGCCCGGCGCCGGCCGACCGGGCGTACGGGCAAGTCGGCCGGGACCTTCGCGTCCCGCTCCACCAGCTCGTCCTCGGTCTCGGTGGGGTCGGCTGCGCGCAGCCGTACCGCGAGCGCCCGGGCGAGCCGGGCTGCGCTGCGGTGGGTGAACAGGTCCTGCACGCCGACGCGGAGGCTCTGGTCCGCGCCGAGGGCCGTGACCACGTCGAGGGCCTGCAGCGAGTCGCCCCCGGCGTCCAGGAAGTCGGTGTCGGGGTCGAGGTCGGGCCGGCCGAGGACCGTCCGGAACACCCCCAGCACCCGCTCCGGCAGGGTCCGCGCGTCGGCGGGCACGGCCGGCGGGCGGGTCCGGTCGGCGAACGTACGCTCCAGCCAGGTCTCCAGCGCCCGCCGGTCGACCTTGCCGTTGCCGGTCAGCGGCAGCGCGTCGCGCACGACGACGTGCCGTGGCACGTGGGCGCGGGGCAGCAGCCGGCGCAGGTGCGCGCGCACCTGCGGCTCGGTCACCTCGGCGTCGGCGGCGAGGAAGAGGGCCAGCGACTTCCCCCGGTGCTCGCGGGCGAGCAGGACCTTCGCCTGCCGTACGCCGGGCAGCCGGGTGGCGGCGGCCTCGATCTCACCCGCCTCGATCCGGACGCCGTTGACCTTGAGCTGGTGGTCGCGGCGGCCGGCGAAGTGCAGGCGGCCGTCGGGGGCGATCCGGCCGAGGTCGCCGGTGCGGTAGAGCCGTGGGCCCGGGATGCCGGGCAGCGGGTTGGGCACGAACACCTCGGCGGTGCGGGCCGGGTCGTCGAGGTACCCCTCGCCCAGGCACACGCCGCCGATGACGATCTCGCCGGTCTCGCCCGGCGGCAGGGGCCGCAGCTCGTCGTCCACCACGGCGGCGTAGCAGTTGTCGATGGGCCGGCCGATGGGGATGACGTCGCCGTCGGATCGGGCGACGGTGTGGAAGATCATGCCGATCGACGCCTCGGTCGGGCCGTAGCCGTTGGTGACCGACACTCCCGGCACCAGCTCGACCAGCCGGTGCACCGCCCACGGGTCGATCTCCTCGCCGCCGACGATCACGTTGCGCAGCGAGGCGACCCCCCGCCGGGCCGCCGGGTCCCGGTCCAGGACCGAGACCAGCGCGCCGAGCACGCTCGGCACGAAGTCGGTCATCGTGACGGCCTCGTCGGCGATCGTCCGGACGGTCCGCTCCACGTCGAGGAAGCCGCCCTCGACCGGCACCACCGTCCGGCCGCCCGTAGTCAGCGGCCAGAACATCTGCCACACCGACGAGTCGAAGGTGTGCCGGCTGTTCTGGAGCACCACCTCGGCGCCCGTGGCCGCGAAGTGGCGGGTCATGAACACCAGCCGGTTGGCGATCCCGTCGTGCCGGTTCAGCGCGCACTTCGGCGTGCCGGTGGTGCCGGAGGTGAAGATGCCGTAGATCAGGTCGGCCGGGCCGAGCGGCACGCCGGGCCGGCGGCGGGTCGGCGTGACGTCGTCGAGGTCCACCGGCAGGCAGGGGACGTCGCCGGTGTCGGGGCGGGGGTCGGCGCCGCGTACCACCGCGAGCCGGGGTCGGATCACCCGCAGCGAGGCGTGCAGCCGGTCCACCGGCCAGCCGGGATCGACGGGCACGAAGGCCGCGCCGAGCTTCATCAGGGCGAGGTCGACGACGGGCAGTTCGAGCCCGTCGGCGAGCAGGACGGGCACCAGGTCGCCCCGCCGGACTCCCCGCGTCGCGAGGGTGGCGGCGACGCCGTTGGCCAGGTCGTCGAGTTCCCGGTAGGTCAGCGAGCGGCCCCGGAACGACACCGCCCTGCGCTGCGGGTGCAGGTCGACGCGTCGTTCGATCATGGTCGGCACCGGCAGGAAGGGCCCGCCCCGGTGCGGCGCGGCCCCGACGGCCGCCGGACGCGTGGCGGTGTACCGGTACGTCGTCCCGTCGCAGACGGAAGCCGCCGTCGCGGATCCGGTGTCCCCCGCCGTCATCCCGCCTCCTGTCCCCGAGCCCGCCGGGCCGGTGAGGCCACGGACGGGACGAATCCACACCGACGCACGGCAAGGCAGATGATCGCCCCTGGTCTATGACCGAGCCGCTGGTCATGGACATTAGAGGGCTGATCGACGGCAGGGAATATGCAACTTTCTGCTACATCGACTTTCGTCACTCGGGATTGGCGACCGGGGCCGACCTCCGCGGCCCACCCGCCGACCATCCGGCGGACAGGCCCCTCACCAGGCAATCCTTCGCGCCCACGCCGGCGACCGCGCAGATTCGACGCCCGCCACCGGCGGTCCGGGGCCAGCGGGCGGCGGGGACGGGCGGCCCTACCGCGCCCTGCGGACGAGCAGGCGCGATAGCGGAGGGTAGCCGGCGGGACGGGTCCGGTGCGGACGGGACGGATCCGCCCCGGCGGGCGTGCCGACCTGGGCGGGGGCTGTCCCGACCCGGGGGATCCGCCCCGCCGCGCGGCGGGGAAAGGTGGAACCCGGCCGGAGTCAGCGGAACTTGACGTGGGAGCGGTTCAGTTCGCTCACCGAGGAGACCCCGAGCAGTTTCATGGTGACCTCGATCTCCCGGCTCAGAATCTCCATGGCCCGTACGACACCACGCCGGCCGCCGGCCATCAGCCCGTACTGGTAGGCCCGCCCGACCACGGCGGCGGAGGCGCCCAACGCGATCGCGGCCACGATGTCCGCGCCCGAGGTGATGCCGGTGTCCACGAGCACCTCGACCCGGTCGCCCACCTCGTCCACCACGTGCGGCAGCAACTCCACGGGCACCGGGGCCCGGTCGAGCTTGCGGCCGCCGTGCGTGGACAGCCAGACCCCGTCGACCCCCACGGCCGCGACCCGCCTGGCGTCGGCGACGCTCTGCACGCCCTTGGCGACGAGCTTGCCCGACCAGGCCCCGCGCAGCCACTCGACGTCCTCGATGGACAGCCGCGGGTTGAACACCCGCTTGATCATGTCGGACGCGGACCCGCCGGTCGCCTTGAGCACCTGCGGCGACGGCGTGCCGGCCCGCCACTGCCGCATCCACCAGCCCGGGTGCAGGAACGCCTCGGCGATGGTGCCGACGCTCATCGACGGCGGAATGGTGAGCCCGTTGCGGATGTCGCGGCGGCGCGGCACGGAGATCGGCGTGTCCAGCGTCAGCAGGATGGTGTCGAACTTCGCCTCCTCGGCGAGCGCGATCAGTTCCTTGACCATCGCCCGGTCCTCGGCGAAGTACAGCTGGAACCAGTGCCGCCCCTGCGGCGCGGCGGCGGCGACGTCCGCCAGCGACGTGGTCGCGAGGGTGGAGACCGAGTACGGGATGCCGAACTGCTGCGCCACCGAGGCCACGGCGGGCTCCCCCTCGGCGTGCATCACCCGGTTGAACCCGACGGGCGCCAGGGCGAACGGCAGCTCCTGCCGCTTGCCGAGCACCGTACAACTGGTGTCGAGGGTGGACACGTCGCGCAGCACCGACGGCTGGAACTCGATGTTGGCGAACGTCTCCCGGGCGCGGCTGAGACTGCGCTCGCTGTCCGCCGCCCCGTCGCAGTAGTCGAACACCATCCGGGGCACGGCCCTGCGGGCGACGTCGCGCAGGTCGGCGATGCCCGCCGCACGCAGCAGCCGGCGTTGCGTCGGATTCCACGCCACCTTGGGCGGCTTGATGAGGCTGCTCATCCGGGCAGACTTGCTCATGGGGGCTTCCTTCCGTGAGGCGTGGTGGGGGCCACGCCTCGGCGTGGGGTCGGTTATGCGACGAGGGCCCGCTGGGCGAGCAGTTCCTCGACCACCTCGGCCGGCGTCGGATGGTCGTAGACGAGCGCGGCGGTCAACTCCAGCCCGGTGAGGGTCTCCAGCCGGCGTCGCAGCTCGACGGCGGTGAGCGAGGAGAAGCCGATGTCGAGGAACTCCTGGTTCTCGTCGACGGCGGCGGCCGACGGCAGACCGAGGGTGTACGCGGTCTGGGCCCGCACCACCTGGGACAGCACCGTGCGGGTCCCGTCCTCGTCGGCGCCGTCGAGCAGCCTGCGCAACGCGTCGGGGCCGTCGACGTCGAGCGTGTCGTCGGGGGTCTCGGTGATGTGGCGCATGGCCTCCGGCAGGTCCCGCAGCAGCGGGCTCGGCCGGTAGCGGGTGTAGTCAGGCGCGAACGAGGCCCAGTCCACGGCGGCGACGACCCGGCCGACAGCGCCCGCGCCCACCGCCGCGCCGAACTGCTCGACGGTGAGCTCCGGGCCGACCGCGACCGACACCGTGCCGTCGCGCTGCTGGGCGATCGCGTCGAAGACGGCCGCGGTCTCGGCGGCGCCGGCGATCCCGAACATCTCGTCCACCGTGTGCACGAGCACGAGCCGCTCCGCCCGGGCGGCGAGGGCGGTCGTGACCGGATCGTCGGCGTCGCTCGTGACGACCACGGTCTCGGCGGGTCCCGTGGTGACCGTCGCGCCCGCCGCCCGCAGCAGGTCGCCGATCCGGTCGGCCAGCGGCCCGCCGTGCAGCGCCACCGTGCCGGCCGGGCGCCACTGCTCGCCGGTCGGCGCGGGGGCCGCGACGAGCCGGTGGGCGAAGACACCCGCCGGACGCAGGGCCACCTGGTCCTCGCCAGCGCCCCGGGTGAGCACCCGGCACAGCGCGGTCAGCGTCCGGTCGTCGAGCGTCTCCGGCAGGTCGACGACGCCGCCCCAGGCGCGCGGCGTGGTGAGGGCGGTCAACCGGCCGAAGCCGTACGCCGCCGCCCCGTCGAGGTCGGTGATCCGCTCGCCGGGAGTGACCGCGACCGCGCCCCGGGTCAGGCTCCACACCGGGGTGTCGATGCGGGCCTCGTCGAGGGCCCGGAGCAGGCCGGCCGGGGTGGGGCCGGCGGACGTCGTCAGCACCCCCGCGGCGGCGTGTTCGGGCACCAGGTCGAGCAGTTCGTCCGCCGTGCCGTCGCGGTACACCCGCACGTCGGCGCCGTGCCGGTGCAGGGCCTCGGCGATCCGGTCGGCGTCCGCCGGCACCAGCCACACGCCCCGCAGCGCGGGCACCGGCAGCTCGGTGACCGGGGTCCACCGGAGCTGGTAGCCGGGCGCGGGCCCGCGCCGCCACGACGACAGCGCCACCGCCACGTCCTTCAGCGACGCGGTGTCGTCCAGGCCCAGCAGCGTGCCCAGGTCGTCGCGCTCGACGGCGGCCCAGAAGTCGTCGGTCGGCGCGGCCACGGCGGGCGCGTCGGGCCACAGCCGGGTGCGCTGGAAGGCGTACGTGGGCAGGTCCGTTCGGCGCGCACCGGCGAAGAAGGCGGTCCAGTCGACGGCGACGCCTCGGCCGTGCAGGCGGGCCAGCGCCTCGGTCACCACCAGTGCTCCGCCCCGGTCGGCGCGCTGCGCGGGAACGAACTCGCCGTCCGCCACACACTCGCGACCGAGCGCGGTGAGCACCGCGTCGGGACCCAGTTCGAGGAAGGTGCGTACGCCGCGTGCCGCCAGCGCCTCGACCGCCGTGGCGAAGCGCACCGTCGCCCGTACCTGACGGACCCAGTAGTCCGGCGTCAGCTCGGCGACCTCGCCGGTGACCGTGGAGAGCACGGGGATCGTCGGCGGGTGGTGCGCGACGGACTCGGCCACCGCGCGGAACTCGTCGAGCATGGGCTCCATCAGCGGCGAGTGGAACGCGTGCGACACGGTGAGCCGCTTGGTCTTGCGACCGCCGGCGGCCAGTTCCCGGGCGACCGCCAGGGTGGCGGTCTCGTCGCCCGAGAGCACCACCGACTCCGGCCCGTTCACCGCCGCGATCGCCACGTCACCGGAGAGCAGCGGCGCGACCTCGTCCTCCGTGGCCCGTACGGCCACCATCGCCCCACCGGTGGGCAGTGCCTGCATCAGCCGGCCCCGGGCGGCGACCAGCCGGGCGGCGTCCGGCAGGGTGAGGACCCCCGCCACGTGCGCCGCCGCCAACTCACCGATCGAGTGCCCCGCCACGAAGTCCGGCCGCACCCCCCACGACTCGAACAACCGGAACAGCGCCACCTCCACCGCGAACAACGCCGGCTGCGCCCACCCCGTCTGATGCACCTCCTCGCTGCCCAACACCTCCCGCAACGGCCGCTCCAGATGCCCGTCCAACGCACCGCACACCTCGCCGAACGCCGCCGCGAACACCGGGAAGCCCATCAGCTCCCCCACCATCCCGACCCGCTGCGCCCCCTGACCGGTGAAGAGCACGGCGGTCGCCCCGGCGGTGTCAGCGACCCCGCCGACGATCCCGGGGGCGTTCTCGCCGCGGGCCAGCGCGGCGAGTCCGGCGCGCAGCTCGGTCAGGTCCCGGCCGAGCACGGCCGCCCGGTGCCGCAGGGCGGTACGGGTGGTGGCGAGCGAGAAGGCCACGTCCACGGCGGGCGCGTCGTCGGTGAGGTGGGCGGCGAGCCGGGCCGCCTGGTCGCGCAGCGCGGCCGGGTCGCGGCCCGACACCACCAGGGGCACCACCGGCACCTCGGCGGTCGAGTCCACCACCACCGGCTCCGGCGCCTGTTCGATGATCGCGTGCGCGTTGGTGCCGGAGATGCCGAACGAGGAGACGCCGGCGCGGCGGGGACGGCCCGTCTCCGGCCAGGGCAACGCCTCGGTCAGCAGCCGGACGGCCCCGTCCGCCCAGTCCACGTGCGGCGACGGCGCGTCGACGTGCAGCGTGGGCGGCAGCAGGCCGTGCCGGATCGCCTCGACCATCTTGATGATCCCGGCGACGCCGGCGGCGGCCTGGGTGTGCCCGATGTTCGACTTGATCGAGCCGACCCAGAGCGGGTGCTCGCCCCGGTCGCGACCGTACGTCGCGATCAGCGACCGGGCCTCGATCGGGTCGCCCAGCGTGGTCCCGGTGCCGTGCGCCTCGACCGCGTCGACGTCGGCCGGCCGCAGCCCGGCGTCGGCGAGCGCCTGGTTGACCAGGCGCTGCTGGGAGGGGCCGTTCGGCGCGGTCATGCCGTTGCTCGCGCCGTCCTGGTTGACCGCGGTGCTGCGTACGACGGCGAGCACCGGGTGGCCGTTGCGGCGCGCGTCGGAGAGCCGTTCGAGCACCAGCACCCCGACGCCCTCGCCCCAGCCGGTGCCGTCGGCGCCGGCGGCGAAGGACTTGCACCGGCCGTCCGGCGCGAGGGCCCGCTGGCGGCTGAAGTCGATGAACGCGTTGGGTGTGGCGAGCACCGTCACGCCGCCGGCCAGGGCGAGCGCGCACTCGCCCCGGCGCAGCGACTGGGCGGCCAGGTGCAGGGTGACCAGCGACGACGAGCACGCCGTGTCGACGGTGACCGCCGGCCCCTCCAGCCCCAGCGCGTACGACACCCGGCCGGAGACCACGCCCCCGGCGACGCCGGTGCCGATGAAGCCGTCCAGCTCGGGTGGCAGGTGCTGCAGGTGCGCGGTGTAGTCGTGGTACATGAGGCCGGCGAACACCCCGGTGCGGCTGCCGCGCAGCGTGGTGGGATCGATGCCGGCACGCTCGACGGCCTCCCACGAGGTCTCCAGGAACAGCCGCTGCTGCGGGTCCATGGCCAGCGCCTCGCGCCGGGAGATGCCGAAGAACTCGGCGTCGAACCAGGCCGCGTCGTAGAGGAAGGCGCCCTCGCCGCAGTAGGTGCGGCCGGGCTTGTCCGGATCCGGGTCGACGAGGTTGTCGATGTCCCAGCCCCGGTCGGTCGGGAACCCGGCCACCGCGTCGACGCCGCCCGCGACGAGGTCCCACAGCTTCTCCGGCGAGGTGGCGCCGCCGGGGAACCGGCAGCCCATGCCGACGATCGCGATCGGGTCGTCGGTGGCGTCGGTCGCGGCCACGACCACGGCGGCGGCCGCCCCTCCGGCGAAGAGTTCCGCGTCCAGGTGCTCGGCCAGCGCCGTCGGGTTCGGGTAGTCGAACACCAGCGTGACGGGCAGCCGCAGGCCGACCACCGCGTTCAGGCGGTTGCGGAACTCGACGGCGGTGAGCGAGTCGAAACCCAGCTCCTTGAACGCCTTCGTCGCGCCGACCGCCTCGGCGCCGCCGTGCCCGAGCACGACCGCGACCTGCGTACGGACGATGTCGACCAGTTCCTTGCGGCGCTCGGCCGGGCCACGGCCGGCGAGGGCCGCGAGCAGGTCGGAGGCCGCCGCGGCGTCGGCGGAGACCTGGCGGCGCGCCGGGGTGCGGACCAGGCCGCGCAGCACCGTGGGCAGCACTCCGCCGGTCGCCTGCTCGCGCAGCGCGGCGAGGTCGAGCTGGATCGGCACGAGGGCCGCCTCCGGGGCGCGGAGCGCCTCGTCGAACAGCGCGAGGCCATCCTCGGTGGAGAGCGGCCGTACGCCGGAGCGCCGCATCCGGGCGAGGTCGGCGTCGTCGAGGGCGCCGGTGAGGCCGGTGCGCTGCGCCCACATGCCCCACGCCAGCGACACGGCGGGCAGGCCCAGGGCGCGCCGGTGGGCGGCGAACGCGTCGACGAAGGCGTTGGCCGCCGCGTAGTTGCCCTGGCCGGGGCCGCCCAGGACGCCCGCGGCCGAGGAGAACACGACGAAGGCGCTCAGGTCGCCGGCCAGCTCGTGCAGGTTGACGAGCGCGTCGACCTTGGGGCGCAGCGCGGTCGCGATCCGCTCCGGCGTGAGCGACGCGATCATCCCGTCGTCCAGGACGCCGGCCGTGTGCACGACCGCCGTGGGCGGGTGCTCCGCGACGAGCGCGGCCAGCGCCTCGCGGTCGGCGGCGTCGCAGGCGGCGACCGTCACGTCGACGCCCTGGGCGGTCAGCTCGTCGTGCAGCGTCCGCAGGTCGTCGGTCATGCCGCGCCGGCCGGCGAGCACGAGCCGACGTACGCCGTGGCGGGCGACGAGGTGCCGGGCGACGAGCCCGCCGAGCGTGCCCGACGCGCCCGTGACGAGGACGGTGCCGGTGATCTCCGGCGTCGTGCCCGGCTGCCCCGAGGCCTTGGCGAGGCGGGGCACGAGGACCTCGGCGCCCCGCAGGGCCAGCTGCGGCTCGCCCGAGCGCAGTGCGGGCACGAGGTTCGGCGCCCACTGCCCACCCGCGACGTCGACGAGGACGAACCGGCCGGGGTTCTCGGACTGGGCCGAGCGCAGCAGGCCCCACACGGCGGCGAGCGCGGGTGCCGTCGCGTCGGTGGCCCCCTCGGTCAGCACGACCAGGCGGGCGGCGGCGAACCGGTCGTCGGCGAGCCACTCCTGGACGGCGGCGAGGGTGCGCTCCACCGCCCGGTACGTGGCCCCGATGAGGTCGTCGCCGTCCCAGGTGACCGGGAGGACCACGTAGTCGGGGACCTCGGCGACCTCGGCGAGGCTGTCGTACGCGGTGGCGCCGGGCAGCTCGCCGCCCACGACAGCCACCGTGGCGGCGCCGTCGCCCACCGGCGCCGGCACCCAGTCGAGCACGTGCATCGCCTGGTGGCGCGGGTTGGTCAGCTCGGCGAGCGCGCCCGCGGGCAGGCGGCGGACGGCCAGCGCGTCGATCGTGGCGACCGGCGCGCCGGTGTGGTCGGCGACGGTCACCGCGACGGCGTTCGGGCCGGCCGGGCGGATGGTGACCCGGAGCCGGGCGGCGCCGGTGGCGTGCAGGCTCACCCTGTGCCAGGCGAACGGCAGCCAGGGCCCGCCAGCGCCGTCGTCCGAGGTGAACACGCCCAGGCCGAGCGGGTGCAGCCCCGCGTCGAGCAGCGCGGGATGCAGGCCGAAGCCCGCCACCTTCGCCGCCTCGGGGGCGGTGACCTCGGCGAACACCTCGTCGCCCCGGCGCCACACCTGGCCCAGGCCGGCGAAGGCGGGGCCGTACGTCACGTCCAGCGCGGCGAACCGGTCGTACAGCTCGCCGGTGTCCAGGGCCTCGGCGCCCTCCGGCGGCCAGACGCCCGCCGGGGCGGCCGCGGGGTCGCCGTCGCCGGGAGTCCCGGCGCCCAGGGTGCCGGTGGCGTGCCGGGTCCACGGGTCGTCGCCGTCGGGTCGGGAGTGGACGGTCAGCCGACGGGAGCCGTCGGGACCGGGCTCGCCGACGCGGAGCTGGACCTGCACGGCGCCCCGCTCCGGCACGACCAGGGGCGCTTCGAGCGTCAGCTCCTCGACCTCGGTGGCGCCCACCTCGTCGCCCGCGCGGATCGCCAGCTCGACGAAGGCCGTGCCGGGCAGGAGGATCCGGCCCGCCACCCGGTGGTCGGCGAGCCACGGGTGCGCCGAGGTCGACAGCCGGCCGGTGAGCAGCACCCCGTCCGCGCCGGCGAGCGACACGGTCGCGCCGAGCAGCGGGTGGCCCGTGGAGCCCAGGCCGAGGCCGGTGGCGTCGACCGGGCCGCCCGCGCCGCTGGGCCAGTAGGTCCGGCGCTGGAAGGCGTACGTGGGCAGGGCCACCGGGTGGGGCGGGGCGGTGACCAGCGTGGCCCAGTCGGGCCGCACGCCGCGGGTGTGCGCCTGCCCCAGCGACAGCAGGAACCGGCGCAGGCCGCCCTCGTCGCGGCGCAGCGTGCCGACGACGGAGCCGCCGCCCGCCTCGTCGAGCAGGTCCTGTACGGCGGGTACGAGCACCGGGTGCGAGCTGACCTCGACGAAGGAGTCGATGCCGTCGGCGACGAGGCCGCGTACGGTCTGCTCGAACTCGACGGTCTGCCGCAGGTTGCGGTACCAGTACTCGGCGCCCAGCTCGGCGGTGTCGAGCAGTGCGCCGGTGACGGTCGAGTAGAGCGGGACGTCGCCGGTGCGCGGCCGGACGGGGGCGAGGACGCGGAGCAGCTCGTCGCGCATCGACTCCACGTGCGCGGAGTGCGAGGCGTAGTCGACGTCGATGCGCCGGGCCCGGACCTCGTCGCGCTCGCACTCGGCCAGCAGCTCGTCGAGTGCCTCGGGCGCACCGGAGACGACCACGGTGGACGGTCCGTTCACGGCGGCGACCGACAGTCCCGGCCGCAGGCGCCGGGCGACCTTGGCGACCGGCTCCGACACCGACACCATGCCGCCCCGCCCGGCGAGGTCCACGGCGATGAGCTGGCTGCGGCGGGTCACCACCAGGGCGGCGTCGTCGAGGCTGAGCGCGCCGGCCACGCAGGCGGCGGCGATCTCGCCCTGCGAGTGCCCGACCACGGCGGCGGGCTCGACCCCGTGCGAGCGCCACAGCGCCGCCAGCGAGACCATCATGGCGAACAGCGCGGGCTGCACGACGTCGACCCGGTCCAGGGAGGCGGCACCCGGCACCCCGCGCAGCACGTCGAGCAGCGACCAGTCGGTGTGCCGGTCCACGGCGGCGGCGCACTGCGCCATCCGGGCGGCGAACACGGGTGCGGTGTCGAGCAGCTCGGTGGCCATGCCCAGCCATTGCGAGCCCTGGCCGGGGAAGAGGAAGGCGCTGCGGTCGCCGACGTCGGCGAGCCCGGTGACGAGGTTGCGGGCGGCGCCGCCGTCGGCGAGCGCGTCGAGCGCGGCGGAGAGCTCCGCCCGGTCCCCGACGAGGACGGCGCGGTGCGGGAGGCGGGCGCGGGTGGTGGCGAGCGCGTACGCGACGTCGTGCTCGGCGTGGTCGTCGGTCAGGTGTCCGCGCAGCCGGACCGCCTGCTCGCGCAGCGCCGCCTCGCTCCGGGCGGACAGCACCCACACGGTGGGGCCCTCGGCCGGCGCGGGGGTCTGCGGGGTCTCGACGGCCGGGGGCTCCTCGATCAGCACGTGGGCGTTGGTGCCGGAGATGCCGAACGACGAGACGCCCGCGCGGCGAGGGCGGTCGCCCCGGGGCCAGCGCACCGGCTCGTCGAGCAGTCGCACCGCGCCGTCGGTCCAGTCCACGTGGTGCGACGGCGAGTCGACGTGCAGGGTGCGGGGCAGTTCCTCGTGCCGCAGCGCCATGACCATCTTGATCACGCCCGCGACGCCGGCGGCGGCCTGGGTGTGCCCGAAGTTCGACTTCACCGAGCCGAGCCAGAGCGGCCGTTCGCGTTCCTGGCCGTACGTGGCGAGAAGCGACTGGGCCTCGATCGGGTCGCCCAGCGTGGTGCCCGTGCCGTGCGCCTCCACCGCGTCCACGTCGGCCGGCGTGAGCCCGGCGCTGGCCAGCGCGGCGCGGATGACCCGCTGCTGCGACGGTCCGTTGGGCGCCGTGAGACCGTTCGACGCGCCGTCCTGGTTCACCGCCGAGCCCCGCATCACGGCCAGGACCTGGTGGCCGTTGCGGCGCGCGTCGGACAGCTTCTCCAGCACGAGTACGCCGACCCCCTCGCCGAAGGCCGTGCCGTCCGCCGCCGAGGCGAACGCCTTCACCCGCCCGTCCGGGGCGAGCCCCTTCTGGCTGGAGAACTCGATGAACGTGCCCGGTGTGGCGATGACGCAGCTGCCGCCGGCCAGCGCGAGGTCGCAGTCGCCGCTGCGCAGCGCGTGCGCGGCCACGTGCATGGCCACCAGGGACGACGAGCAGGCCGTGTCGACGGTGACCGCCGGTCCCTCCAGCCCCAGCACGTACGACACCCGGCCGGAGACCACGCTGCCCGCGACCCCGGTCATCGTGTAGCCGATCAGCGCGTCCACGTCGCGCTGCATGGCGCTGAGGTACTCGACGCTGTTCGCGCCGACGAACACGCCGGTGCGGCTGCCGCGCAGCGAGTGCGGGTCGATCCCGGCGTGCTCGAACGCCTCCCACGACGTCTCCAGCATCAGCCGCTGCTGCGGGTCCATCGCCAGCGCCTCGCGGGGACTGATGCCGAAGAAGCCCGCGTCGAAGTCGACGGCGTCGGAGATGAAGCCGCCCCGCCGCACGTAGCTGGTGCCGGTGCCGCTGTCCGGATCGAACAGGTCGTCCAGGTCCCAACCACGGTTGGTGGGGAAGTCGGTGATGCCCTCCCCGCCGGACGACACCAGCTCCCACAGGTCGTCGGGGCAGCGTACGCCGCCGGGGAAGCGGCAGCCGATGCCGACGATGGCGATCGGCTCCCGCTCCGTCGCGGTCCGCAGCTTGCGCCGCGTCTCGTGCAGGTCGGCCGTGACGCGCCGAAGGTACTCGACAAGCTGCTCTTCGTTCGCCATCAGTAGCCCTCCTCAGCGCGTCCGGCTCAACCGGTGCCGAGTTCGTCGTCGATGAACCGCAACAGGTCGTCGGCCGAGGCGGTCTTCAGCACCAGGCCCACGTCCAGGCCGTCGGGTTCGGTGTCCACGTCGGACCTGCCACGCCAATTCGACATCACGGCGTGCAACCGTTCGGTAATCCGTTCCTTGACCGGATCCGCCAGGCCCGCCGCGCCGGCCTCGGCGAACGAGCGTTCCAGCCGGTCCAGCTCGGCCAGCAGCCCCGCCGCCGGGTCCACCTCGGCGGGGGCGAGCCCGGCCAGCAGGTGGTCGGTGAGCGCCGCGGCGGTCGGGTGGTCGAAGACCATGGTGGCGGAGAGCTTCAGGCCGGTGGCGGCCTTCAGCCGGTTGCGGAACTCGACGGCGGTCAGCGAGTCGAAGCCCAGCTCGGTGAACGGCCGGTCGGGGTCCACCGCGCCCGCCCCGGCGTGCCCGAGCACGGCGGCGGCCTGCGCCTTGACGAACTCCAGCGCGGTGTGCCGCCGCTGCGGGCCGCTCTGGCTCGCCAGGAGATCCCGCAGGGCGCCGGGCGACTGCGTCGACTGCTCCACCGACCGCCGGGACGGGCCCCGCGCCAGGCCACGCAGCAGCGCGGGCAGCATGCCCGCCCGCCCCAGCTCGCGCAGCGCCGCCGGGTCCACCGGCATGGGCACCAGCAGCGGCTCGTCGATGAGCTCCGCCGCGTCGTACAGCGCCATGCCCTGCTGCACCGACAGCTCCAGCAGCCCGACGCGGGCCATCCGGGCGCGGTCGTTGGCGTCGAGGTGCGCGGTCATTCCGCTCGCCTCGCTCCACAGGCCCCAGGCGAGCGAACGGGCGGGCAGCCCGGCCGCCCGGCGCCGCGCCACGAGCGCGTCCAGGAAGGTGTTCGCCGCCGCGTAGTTGCCCTGCCCGGGGCCGCCCATCGTGCCGGCCGCCGCGGAGAACACGACGAACTCGGCCAGCTCGCCGCCCAGGGTCAGCTCGTGCAGGTTGACCGCCGCGTCGACCTTGGGGCGCAGCACCGCGTCGACCTGCTCCGGGGTCAGCGCGGCCACCAGGCCGTCGTCGAGGACGCCCGCCGTGTGCACCACGGCGGTCAGCGGGTGCGCGGCGGGCACCCGGGCCAGGGTCTCGGCCAGCGCCGCGCGGTCCGCCGCGTCGCACGCCGCGACGGTGACCTCCGCGCCGTACGAGGTCAGCTCGGCCACCAGCTCGGCGGCCCCCGGAGCGTCCGGGCCACGGCGGCTGGTCAGCAGGAGGTGACGCACCCCCCGCCGGGTCACCAGGTGCCGCGCCAGCAGGGCGCCGAGGGTGCCGGTGCCGCCCGTGACGAGCACCGTGCCGTCGGGGTCGCGCCGGGGCGGCGCGGTGAGCACCAGCTTGCCGACGTGCCGGGCCTTGGACATGTGCCGGAACGCCTCCGGGGCGCGACGGATGTCGTACGTCCGCACCGGCAGCGGCGTGACGTCGCCGGCGCCGAGCAGGGCGACCACGTCGCGCAGGATCGCGCCGACCCGGTCCGGGTCGATGGTGAGCAGGTCGAACGCCTGGTAGGCGACGCCCGGATGGTCGGCGGCGACCTGACCCGGGTCGCGTACGTCGGTCTTGCCCATCTCGATGAACCGGCCGCCCGCGCCCAGCAGGCGCAGCGAGGCGTCGACGAACTCCTTGGCCAGCGAGTCGATCACCACGTCGATGCCCTCGGCGCCGAACCGCTCCTCGAACTCCAGCGTGCGGGAGTTGCCGATGTGCGTGTCCGGCAGCCCCATCTCGCGCAGGGCGTCCCACTTGCCGGTGCTGGCGGTGCCGTACACCTGCGCGCCGAGGTGCCGGGCGAGGCGGACCGCCGCCATGCCGACGCCACCGGCGGCGGCGTGCACCAGCACCCGCTCCCCCGGCTTCACCTGGGCCAGGTCGACCAGCGCGAAGTAGGCGGTGCAGAACGCGATCGGCGTCGACGCCGCGGTGGCGAACGACCAGTCCGACGGCACCGGCACGACCATCCGCGCGTCGGTGACGACCTCCGTGCCGAAGGCGCCGTAGAAGAGGCCCATGACCCGGTCGCCGACCGCGACGCCGGTCACGTCCGGCGCGGCCTCGACGACCACGCCGGCGCCCTCGCCGCCCATCACCCCGCCGCCGGGGTACATGTCGAGGGCGATCAGCACGTCCCGGAAGTTGAGGCCGGCGGCCCGCATCGCGATACGCACCTGGCCCGGCCCCAGCGGGCGGGGCTCCTCCGCCTCGGGCAGCAGCGCCAGGTTGTCCAGCGTGCCGGGCGTGGTGACGTCCAGCCGCCAGCGGTCGACCGGCGGCGCCACCAGCGCGTTGCTGCCGGCGGCGCGGGCGAGTCGCGGGGCCAGCACGACGCCGTCGCGGACGGCGACCTGCGGCTCGTCGGCCGCGACCGCCGCCGCGAGGGCCCGGTGCGGCTCGCGGTCGTCGACGTCGAGCAGGACGAAGCGGTCCGGGTGTTCGCTCTGGGCCGAGCGGAGCAGGCCCCACACCGGCGAGCTGGCCAGGTCGCCGGCCGCCTCGTGCACGCTCACCGCGTCCCGGGTGACGACGACCAGCCGGGCGTCGGCGAACCGCTCGTCGGCGAGCCACTCGCGCAGCACCGCCAGGGTGTCGTGGACGACCCGGTGGGCCGCCCCGGCGAGGTCGTCGGCCGCGTCGGCCGCGCAGGGCAGGGCGACGAGGGCGGGCATCGGCGCGCCGTCGGCCACCCGGGCCCGCAGGGCCGCCAGGTCCGGGTAGGTGTCGGTGACGAGTCCGGCGTCCCGCGGCAGGGTGCACCCGCCGAGGGCCGCCCAGCGGGCGTCCGACGGGGCCGCCGGCGCGGCGACCGGGGTCCACTCCAGGCGGAAGAGGGCGTCGTGGTGCGTGCTCGGCTGCGCGGGGGCGGTGGCCTCCCGCAGCACCAGCGACTCGACCTCGGCGACCAGGGCGTTGGTCTGGTCGGCGACGGTCACCGCCACCGTGTTCCGGCCGCGCGGGGACAGCCGCACGCGCAGCTCCGTGGCGCCGACGGCGTGGACGGCGACGCCGCTCCACTCGAACGGCAGCAGCGCCTGCGTGCCGCTGGTGACGAGCGCGAGCGGGTGCAGCGCGGCGTCGAGCAGCGCCGGGTGCAGGCCGTACCCGGCCGCCGCCGTCCGGGCGGCGGACGCCGGCAGGGCGACCTCGGCGAAGATCTCCTCGCCGTGGCGCCACACCCGGCGTACGCCCTGGAACGTCGGGCCGTACGTCAGGCCCGCCGCGGCGAGGGTGGCGTACAGCTCGTCGGACGCGACGGGCTCGGCCTGCGGGGGCCAGGGGGTGTCGAACCGGCCGGCCGGCTCCCCGGGGGCGAGCAGGCCGACGCCGTTGCGCACCCACGGCGTCGCGTCGGTGGCGACCCCGTCGGGACGGGAGTGGATGGTCAGTTGCCGCTGCCCGTCGTCGTCGGGCGCGCCGACGCGCAGCTGCACCTGGACCCCGCCCTTGTCGGGCAGGACCAGGGGCGCGGTCAGGGTCAGCTCCTCGACCCGGCCGCAGTCGGCCTCGTCGCCGGCGCGGACCGCGAGGTCCACCAGCGCGGTCCCGGGCACGAAGACCTGCCCGCCGACCCGGTGGTCGGCCAGCCACGGGTGTGCGGCCACCGAGATGCGGCCGGTGAACAGCAGGCCGTCCGCGTCGGCGAGCGCGACCGCCGCGCCGAGCAGCGGGTGCTCGGTGGCGCCGAGTCCCAGCCCGGCCGCGTCGGCGGTCACCGTCGCCACCGCCGGCCAGTAGCGCTCGTGCTGGAACGGGTAGCCGGGGAGCCGGACCCGGCGCGCGCCCTCGAGCGCCCACGTCGGGTGGACGCCGTGCACGTGCGCCTCGCCCAGGGAGAGCAGGAAACGCGCCAGGCCCCCCTCGTCGCGGCGCAGCGAGCCCACGACCGTGGCGGCGGCCTCCGCGTCGTCGATGACGTCCTGCACGCCGATGGTCAGCACGGGGTGCGGGCTGACCTCGACGATCGTGGTGACGCCCGCGTCGAGCAGGGCCCGGACGGCGGGCTCGTACCACACGGTCTGACGGAGGTTGCGGTACCAGTACCCGGCGTCCATCCCGGCGTCGTCCAGCCAGCGGTCGTCCACGGTCGAGTAGAGCGGCACCTCGGGCCGGCGGGGCTCCAGCCCGGCCAGCACGTCGCGCAGCTCATCGTGCAGCTCCTCCACGTACGCCGAGTGCGACGCGTAGTCCACGTCGATGCGCTTGGCGCGTACGCCGTCGCGCTGGCACTCGGCCAGCAGCTCGTCGAGGGCGTCCGGCTCGCCGGCCGCCACCGTCGAGCGCGGCCCGTTGACGGTCGCCACGGTCACCCGGCCGCCGAAGCGCTCCAGCCGCTCCCGCACCTCGGCCACCGGCAGCGGCACGGAGACCATGCCGCCCTTGCCGGCCAGGCGCAGCAGCGCCCGGCTGCGCAGGGCGACGACCCTGGCCGCGTCCGCCAGGGAGAGCGCGCCCGCCACGCAGGCGGCGGCGATCTCCCCCTGGGAGTGCCCCACCACGGCGGCGGGCTCGACCCCGTGGGAGCGCCACAGCGCCGCGAGCGACACCATGACGGCGAACAGGACGGGCTGGACGACGTCCACCCGGTCCAGCCCCTCCCCCTGCCGCAGGACGGCCTCCAGGGACCAGTCGACGTGCGGCGCCAATGCGGCCTCGCACTCGGCCATCCGCGCGGCGAACACCGGGCAGGCGTCGAGCAGTTCCACGGCCATGCCGATCCACTGCGAGCCCTGCCCGGGGAAGGAGAAGGCCACCTTGCCGGGCGTACCGGCGACGCCGGTGACGAGGTTCGGCGCCGGTTCACCCGCCGCGAGCGCGGCCAGGCCGGCGCGCAGCTCGTCGGCCCCGCCCACGACGACCGCGCGGCGCGGGTGGGTGGTCCGCAGGGCCAGCGAGTACGCCAGGTCGCGCGGTGCCACCTCGGCCAGGAGCGGCTCGATCTCGGCGGCCTGCTGGCGCAGCGCCCCGTCCGAGCGGGCGGAGAGCACGAGCGCGACCGGCCCGTCGTCGGACGGCCGCTCGGCCTCGGGCGCCGCCGGGGCCTCCTCGATGACGAGGTGGGCGTTGGTGCCGCTGAACCCGAACGACGAGACGCCGCCGCGACGCGGGTGGCCGTCGCGCCCCCACGGCTGCGGTTCGGCCAGCAGCCGCACCCCGCCCGACCAGTCGACGTGCGCCGTCGGCTCGTCGACGTGCAGGGTCCGGGGCAGTTCGCCGTGCCGCAGCGCGAGCACCATCTTGATCACCCCGGCCACGCCCGCGGCGGCCTGGGTGTGGCCGATGTTCGACTTCACCGAGCCGAGCCAGAGCGGCCGCTCGGCGGCGCGGTCGCGGCCGTACGTGGCGAAGAGCGCGTCGACCTCGATGGGGTCGCCCAGCGTCGTGCCGGTGCCGTGCGCCTCCACCACGTCCACGTCGGCGGTGGACAGCCCGGCGTCGGCGAGCGCCTGCCGGATGACCCGCTGCTGCGCCGGCCCGTTCGGCGCGGTCAGCCCGTTGGACGCGCCGTCCTGGTTGACGGCGGTCCCGCGTACCACGGCGAGGACCTCGTGGCCGGCGGCGAGGGCGTCGGAGAGCCGCTCCAGCACGACCACGCCGATGCCCTCGCCCCAGTTGGTGCCGTCCGCGCCGGCCGCGAACGCCTTGCAGCGCCCGTCCGGGGCGAGCCCGCGCATCCGGCTGAACTCCAGGAACGCGCCCGGCGTCGACATGGCGGTCACGCCGCCCGCGACCGCCATCGCGCACTCGCCCGAGCGCAGCGCCCGCACCGCCAGGTGCATCGCCACCAGCGACGACGAGCAGGCGGTGTCCACCGTCACGGCCGGGCCCTCCAGCCCCAGCACGTACGACAGGCGACCCGACAGGATGCTCGCGGCGTTGCCGGTGGCCATGAAGCCTTCCGCGCTGGCCCCGGCCGCGCCGGTGATCCGGGCGTAGTCGATGTTGTTGGCGCCGACGTACACCCCGGTCGCGCTGCCGCGCAGCGTGGTCGGGTCGATGCCGGCGTCCTCGAACGCCACCCAGGACGCCTCCAGCACCAGCCGCTGCTGCGGATCCATGGCCTCGGCCTCGCGGGGGCTGATGCCGAAGAAGGCCGCGTCGAAGCCCGGCAGGTCGGCGAGGAAGCCACCCTCGCGCACGTAGCTGGTCCCGGAGTGCTCCGGGTCGGGGTGGAACAGGCCGTCGAGGTCCCAGCCGCGGTCGGTGGGGAACGGGCCGATGCCGTCGCGCCCCTCGCACAGCATCGTCCACAGCTGTTCCGGGGAGCCGACGCCGCCGGGGAAGCGGCAGCTCATGCCGACGATGGCGATCGGTTCGTCGGCGGCGACGGTGCCGACGACCACCTCGGTGCGGCCGGTCTCCAGCAGGTGCTCGGCCAGCGCGACCGGGGTCGGGTAGTCGAAGGCGACGGCCGCGGAGAGCCGTACGCCGGTGGCCTCGACCATCCGGTTGCGGAACTCCACGGCGGTGACCGAGTCGAAGCCCAGCTCCTTGAACGCGGAGGCCGGTTCGACCGCCTCCGGGCCCGCGTAGCCGAGCGTGAGCGCGACCTGGGTGCGGACGAGCCCGACGACGTGGTCGAGGCGCTCCGCCTCCGGCAGGTCGGCGAGGCGGCGGACGAAGTCCGACGAGGTGGACGTGTCGGTCGGCGCCTCGTCGGCGACGGCCTCGGGGATGGTGTCGAACAGCCGGCTCGGCCGCAGCGCGGTGAACGACGGCACGAAGGTGGCCCAGTCCACGTCGGCGAGCAGCACGTCCGTGTCGCCGACCGCCAGGGCGGTACGCATGGCCGCGACGGCCCGCTCCGGCGCCATCGGCGCCAGGCCCCGCTTGCGCAGCGAGGCCGAGATCTCGTCGTCCACCAGCGTGCTCTCGGCCCACGGGCCCCAGGCGAGGGCGGTGGCCGGCTGTCCCCGGCCGCGCCGCGCCTCGGCGAGGGCGCACAGGTGCGCGTTGCCGGCGGCGTACGCGGCCTGGCCGCCGCTGCCCCAGACGCCGGCCACGGAGGAGAAGAGCACGAACTCGTCGAGGTCGCGCTCGGCGAAGATCGCGTCGAGGTTGGCGGCGCCGCCGACCTTCGCGGAGACGACGTCGGTGAACTCGGCGAGATCCATGTCGACGATGCCGGTCAGCTGGGCCAGCCCCGCCACGTGCACCACGGCGCGCACGTCGGGGTAGCGGTCGACCACCGCCTCCAGGGCCGCCCGGTCGGCCACGTCACAGGCCACGACGTCGACCTCCGGGCCCAGCCCGCGCAGTTCGTCGAGGAGTTCGGCGGGGGCGGTGCCGCGTCGGCTCAGCAGGACGAGCCGCTCGGCGCCGTGGCGCGCGTACAGCCGGGCGACCTCGATGCCGAGGGTGCCGGTGCCGCCGGTGACCAGCACGGTGCCGGACGCGCCGCGCCAGCGCGGGTTGCCGGTGACCGGCGCGCGGTGCAGCCGGCGCACGAACACCCCGTCCGGGCGCACCGCGACCTGGTCCTCGCCGATGCCGGCGAGCACACCGGCCAGCGCGGCGGCGCAGCGCCCGTCCAGCTCGGCGGGCAGGTCGACCAGGCCACCCCAGCTGTCGGGCAGCTCCAGCGCGGCGACCCGGCCGAGGCCCCACACCTGCGACTGCGCCACGCCCGTCACCGGGTCGGCCGGGGAGGTGGCGACGGCCCCCCGGGTGAGGCACCACAGCGCGACGCCCCGCCCGGCGAGCGTACGGACCGCCTCGAGGGTGGCGGCGGCGCCGGCCGGGACGCCGGGGTGCCCGGGCAGGAACGCCTCGTCGAGCGCGAGGAGGGAGACCACGCCGGCCGGTTCGCCGTCGAGGTGGCCGGCCAGGCCGGCGAGGTCGGTGGTGACGACCGTGGCGCCGTGCGCGGTGAGCGCGTCGGCGACGGCGGTACCCGCGTCACCGGTCACCGCCGGTCCGGGGACCAGCAGCAACCAGGTGCCGGTCAGGGTGCCCGGGGTGCCGCCGGGAAGGCGCTCCCAGCCGGCCCGGTAGCGCCAGCCGTCCAGCGCGGAGCGCTCCTGCCGCCCCCGGCGCCACGCGGAGAGCGCGGGCAGCACCGCCGCCAGGGGCGCCTGCGGATCCACGTCGAGCGTGGTGACCACCGTGTCGAGGTCGCCGCTGTCCACCGCCGCCCACAGGCCGTCGTCGTCGCCGGACGCGTCGGCGACGACCGCCGCCTCGACGCTGTCCCGCCAGAAACGCTCGTGCTGGAAGGCGTACGTGGGCAGGTCCACCCAGGAGGCTCCCGACCGGCGGTAGAACGCCTGCGGGTCCACCGTGGCGCCGCGGGTCTCCAGCCGCGCCAGCGCCTCCACCAGGGCACGCGGCTCGTCGCGGTCGCGGCGCAGCGCCGGCGTGGCCAGCACGTCGCCGTCCAGGCAGTCCGCCGCCATGGTGGCGAGCACCGAGTCCGGGCCCAGTTCGAGGAACGTCGTGGCGCCGGTCGCGGCGGCGGCGCGTACCGCGTCCGCGAAGCGTACGGTCGCGCGGACCTGCCCGACCCAGTACTCGGGCGTCGCCAGCTCGTCGCCCGCCGGCGCGCCGGTGACGGTGGAGACCAGCGGGATCGTCGGCGGCGCGTACGAGATCGTCTCGGCCACCGCCCGGAACTGCGCGAGCATCGGCTCCATCAGCGGCGAGTGGAAGGCGTGCGACACGGTCAGCCGCCGGGTCCGGCGGTCGGCGAACCGCTCGGCCACGGCCGCCACCGCCTCCTCGGTGCCGGAGACGACCACCGAGTCGGGACCGTTGACGGCGGCGATGTCGACGTCCGCGCCGAGCAGCGGCGCGACCTCGTCCTCGGTGGCCTGGACGGCCAGCATCGCCCCGCCCGCCGGCAGCGCCTGCATCAGCCGACCCCGGGCCGCGACCAGGCGGGCCGCGTCGGCGAGCGGGAACACCCCCGCGACGTGCGCGGCGGCCAGCTCGCCGATCGAGTGCCCGGCCAGGACCGACGGGGTGACGCCCCAGGACCGGACGAGCCGGTAGAGGGCCACCTCGACGGCGAACAGGGCGGGCTGGGTCCAGCCGGTCAGATGCAGGTCGTCGGTGTCGAGGACCTCGCGCAGCGGCCGGTCCAGGTGCGGGTCCAGGGCGGCGCAGACCTCGTCGAACGCCGCCGCGAACTCCGGGTACGCGGCGTACAGCCCACGGCCCATGCCGAGGCGCTGCGCGCCCTGCCCGGAGAAGAGCATCGCGATCCGGCCGTCCGCCGCCCGGCCACGGACCAGGTTGGCGGCCTGCTCGTCGCGGGCCAGGGCGGCCAGGGCGGCACCCAGATCCTCGGCGGACGAGCCGAGCACCGCGGCCCGGTGCGCGAAGCGGGTCCGGGTGGTGGCCAGGGCGTAACCCAGCTCGGCGGGTTCCACCTGCGACACCACGGCGGACAGTCGCCGCGCCTGGTCCCGCAGGGCGTCGGTGTCGCGGGCGGTGAGCAGCAACGACGTCACCGGCGCCGAGGCGGGCACGGGTGCGTCGGCGTCCGGCGCCTGCTCCACGATCACGTGGGCGTTGGTGCCGCTGAACCCGAACGACGAGACCGCCGCCCGGCGCGGCTGCCCGGTACGCGGCCACGGCGTGGCCGCGGTCAGCAGGCGCACGTTCCCGGTCGTCCAGTCCACCTGGTCCGACGGTTGCTCGGCGTGCAGCGTCGCGGGCAGGACGCCGCGCCGGATCGCCTCGACCATCTTGATGACACCGGCGACCCCGGCGGCGGCCTGGGTGTGGCCGATGTTGGACTTCACCGAGCCGAGCCAGAGCGGGTCCTCGCGCTCCTGGCCGTACGTCGCGAGCAGCGCCTGCGCCTCGATGGGGTCGCCCAGGGTCGTGCCGGTGCCGTGCCCCTCGACCACGTCGACCTGGCGGGTCGACAGGCCCGCGTCGACCAGCGCCGCCTCGATGACGCGCTGCTGCGACGGTCCGTTCGGCGCGGTCAGCCCGTTCGACGCGCCGTCCTGGTTGACCGCCGAGCCCCGCACGACCGCCAGGACGCGGTGGCCGTGCTCGATCGCGTCCGACAGGCGCTCCACCAGCAGCACGCCGACGCCCTCGGCGAAGCCGGTGCCGTCGGCGTCGGCCGAGTACGAGCGGCACCGCCCGTCCGGCGACAGGCCCCGCTGACGGGAGAACTCGACGAACGTCAGCGGTGTCGCCATGACCGAGACCCCGCCGACGAGCGCGAGCGTGCAGTCGCCCCGGCGCAGGGCCTGGATCGCCAGGTGCAGCGCCACCAGCGACGACGAGCAGGCGGTGTCGACGGTGACCGCCGGCCCCTCCAGCCCCAGCGTGTAGGCGACCCGGCCGGAGACCACGCTGCCGGAGCTGTTGCTGCCCGCGTAGTCGTGGTACATCAGGCCGGTGAACACGCCGGTCGGGCTGCCGGCGAGCGAGGCGGGGTCGATGCCGGCACGCTCCAGGCTCTCCCACGCGACCTCCAGCAGCAGCCGCTGCTGGGGGTCCAATCCGACCGCCTCGCGGGGGCTGATGCCGAAGAACGTGGGGTCGAAGTCCGCCGCGTCGTACAGGAAGCCGCCGCGCGAGGTGTAGGAGGTGCCCTCCCGCAGCGACTGGGGGTCGTACAGCGACTCCAGGTCCCAGCCGCGGTCGGTCGGGAACGCGCCGGTGGCGTCGGCCCCGGACTCCACCAGCCGCCACAGGTCCTCGGGGCTCGTCACGCCCCCCGGGTAGCGGCAGGCCATGCCGACGATCGCGACCGGCTCGTGCGCGGACGCCTCCACCTCGTGCAGGCGCTGCCGGGTCTTCTGCAGGTCGACCGTGACCCGCTTCAGGTAGTCCCGGAGCTTGTCCTCGTTGGCCACTAGGGTCGCCCTCCTCGCACTGTCATGAGATCCCGAGTTCGCTGTCGATGAGAGCGAAGACCTCGTCGTCGGTCGCGGATTCGATGTCGTTGCCGGTGGAAGCCGGCTCGCCGCCCAGCTTCGACAGCACGTCCCGCAGCCGCAGCGACAGCCGGGTACGGGACTGCTCGTCGACGTCGCGCAGGACCGCCTCGAGGCGGTCGAGTTCGGTGAACGCGGCCAGCACCGCGTTGGCCCCGCCGGACTCGCCGGACAACTCGGTCCCCAGGTACGCGGCCAGGGCCTTCGACGTCGGGTGGTCGAACACCAGCGTCGCGGACAGCCGCAGCCCGGTGGCCGCGCTCACCCGGTTGCGCAGCTCGACCGCGGTGAGCGAGTCGAAGCCGAGCTCGTTGAACGGCCGGTCGGCGGCGACCGCGCCCGGGTCCGGATAGGCCAGCACCCCCGCCACCTGGGTACGCACCAGGTCGAGCAGGATGGCTTCGGCCTCCTCGGCGTCCTGCCCGGCGAGCCGCTGGCGCAGCGCCTCGGCCGCTCCCGCGTCGGCGTCGGCCGCCCGCCTGGCGGGCACGCGGACCAGGCCGCGCAGCAGCGGCGGCACCATGCCGGCGACGGCGCGTTCCCGCAGGGCCCGGTGATCGAGCTTGACGGGCGCCACCATGCCCCCGATGTGCAGGGCCGCGTCGAAGAGGGCAAGCGCCTCCTCGACGGGGAGCGCGTCGATGCCGGAGCGCGACATGCGCCGCAGGTCGGCCTCGGTCAACTGCTCCGCCATGCCCTCCTGCGCCCAGCGCCCCCAGGCCAGCGACACGGCCGGCAGGCCGTTGGCCCGCCGGTGCTGGGCGAGCGCGTCCAGGTAGGCGTTGCCGGCGGCGTAGTTGCCCTGGCCGGGTCCGCCCAGCACGCCGGAGGCCGACGAGAACAGCACGAACGCGCTCAGGTCCCGGGTCAGCTCGTGCAGGTTCGTCGCGGCGTCGACCTTGGGCCGCAGCACCCGGTCGATCCGGTCGGGGGTGAGCGAGCTGATGACGGCGTCGTCGACGACTCCCGCCGTGTGCACCACCCCGCGGACCGGGTGCGCCGCGAGCAGCGCCGCGAGCGCGTCGGGGTCGGCGACGTCGCACGCGGCGACGGTGACCTCTGCCCCCAGGGCGACGAGTTCGGCGCGCAGTTCGGCGGCGCCCTCGGCGGCCGGACCGCTGCGGCTGGCCAGCACCAGCTCGCGCACCCCGTGCCGGGTCACCAGGTGCCGGGCGACGAGCCGACCGAGCGCCCCGGTGGCGCCGGTGACCAGGACGGTCCCCTCGAATGCGGTCGCGGCGGCGTCGCCGGTCGCGCCGACCCGCGTCAGGCGCGGCACCAGGACGTCGGCGCCGCGTACGGCGAGCTGCGGCTCGTCGGAGCCGAGCGCGGCCGGCAGCCCGGTGCCGGCGTCCGCGTCGACGTCCACCAGGACGAAGCGGTCACCGTGTTCGGACTGGGCGGAGCGGACCAGGCCCCAGGCCGCGGCCCCGGCGAGGTCGGTGACGTCGGCGTCGGGGTGGGTGGCCACCGCGCCGCTGGTCAGCACGGCGAGCCGGGCGGCGGCGAACCGGTCGTCGGCGAGCCACTGCTGCGCCAGGTCGAGGACCTGACCGGTGGCTGCGCGGGCCCGTGCCGCCTCCGCCGTCCCCCGCTGCGGGACGCACCGCGCCACCACCACCTCGGGCACCGCGGCGCCGGCGTCGACGGCGGCGGCGAGGGCCGCCAGGTCCGGGTACGCGGTCGCGTCGAGGCCGGCGATCCGGTCCCCGAGCACCGCGACGGTGCGCGGCCGGGGCGATCCGGTCAGCGGCGTCCACTCCAGGCACAGCAGCGACTCGTGCCGGTCGCGGCGCAGGGCCGCGAGCTGTTGCGGCGACACAGGGCGCACCGCCAGCGCCTCGACCGAGGCCACCGGGGCGCCGGTCGCGTCGGCCAGGGTGATGGCCGCCGTGCCGTCGCCCGGCACGATCCGGGCCCGCAGCCGGTCGGCGCCGGCCGCGTGCACGGTGAACCCGCGCCACGAGAACGGCAGCCCCGGGTCGCCGTCGCCGGTCGACGCCACCGCGTGCAGGACGGCGTCCAGCAGCGCCGGGTGCAGGCCGAAGCGGCCGGCGTCGTCGTGCGCCTGCTCGGGCAGGGTGATCTCCGCGTACACCTCGTCCCCGCGTCGCCACGCCGCGGTGAGGCCCTGGAAGACCGGACCGTAGCGCAGGCCGCGCGCGAACAATGCGTCGTACGCCGTCGAGACGTCGACCGGCTCCGCGTCCGGCGGCCAGGCCCGCAGGTCCGCGCCGGCGGTGGCGCGCGGGGTCAGTCGGCCCACCGCGTGGGTGGTCCAGCCGTCCTCGTCCTCGATCCGGGAGTGCACGCCCACCTCCCGGTCGCCGTCCGGCGCCGGCGCGCTGACCGTCACGCGCACCTGGACGCCGCCGGAGTCCGGCAGCACCAGCGGCGCCTCCAGCGTCAGTTCCTCGACGCGGGGGCAGCCGAGCTCGCGGCCGGTGTGGGCCGCCAGCTCGACCAGCGCCGCGCCGGGCAGCAGCACCAGGTCCGCCACCGCGTGGTCGGCCAGCCAGGGGTGGGTGGCCAGCGCGAGCCGGCCGGTGAACACCGCGCCGCCGTCCGGCAGCTCGACCGCCGCGCCCAGCAGCGGGTGGTTCGCCCGCGTCTGGCCGAGCCCGCTCGCGTCGCCGGTGCCGGCGCCGGCCCGGGGCCAGTACGGTTGGTGCTGGAACGCGGCGGTGGGCAGCTCCACGGTCCGTCCCGGCACCACCGTGGGCCAGTCGATGCGCGTGCCGCGCACCGCGAGCCGGGCGAGCGCGGTGGCCACGGTCTCCGCCTCGTCGCGGCCCCTGCGGCACGCCGGGATCCACTCGCCCTCGGCCACGTTGCGCCCGAGCGCGGTCAGCACCGCGTCCGGGCCGATCTCCAGGAAGGTGGTGGCGCCGGACGCGGCCAGCGTGGCGACCGCGTCGGCGTACCGGACGGGCTGGCGCACCTGGCGCACCCAGTGCTCGGCGTCGAGGGTGGTGGGCTCGCCCGTGACCGTCGAGACCAGCTCGATGGCCGGTTCCCGGCACTCCACCTGGGCCACGACCGCGCGGTACCCGTCGAGCATGGGGTCCATCAGCGGCGAGTGGAACGCGTGCGACACGCTCAGTCGTCGCGCCCTGCGGCTCTTCCCCGACAGCTTCTCGGCCACGGCGAGGGTGGCGGCCTCCTCGCCGGAGAGCACCACCGACTCCGGCCCGTTCACCGCCGCGATCGCCACGTCACCGGAGAGCAGCGGCGCGACCTCCTCCTCCGTGGCCCGTACGGCCACCATCGCCCCACCGGTGGGCAGCGCCTGCATCAACCGGCCCCGCGCCGCGACCACCTTCGCGGCGTCGGCCAACGACCACACCCCCGCCACGTGCGCCGCCGCCAACTCACCGATCGAGTGCCCCGCCACGAAGTCCGGCCGCACCCCCCACGACTCGAACAACCGGAACAGCGCCACCTCCACCGCGAACAACGCCGGCTGCGCCCACCCCGTCTGATGCACCTCCTCGCTGCCCAACACCTCCCGCAACGGCCGCTCCAGATGCCCGTCGAACGCACCGCACACCTCGTCGAACGCCGCCGCGAACACCGGGAAGCCCATCAGCTCCCCCACCATCCCGACCCGCTGCGCCCCCTGACCGGTGAAGACCATCGCGAGCTTGCCGCCGTCGACCGCTCCGGTCACCACCTGGTCACCGAGCAGCGCCGCGCGGTACGGGAAGCCGGCCCGCCCGGTGGCGAGCGTGTACGCGACGTCGACCGGGCGCAGCGTCGGATCGGCGGCCACGTGGGCACGCAGCCGGGGGATCTGCTCCCGCAGCCCCTCCTCGGTGCGCGCGGAGAGCAGCCACGGCGTGAACGGCACGTCCGGCTCGTCGGCCGGCGGCGCCGGGTCGGCCTGCTCCAGCACGACGTGGGCGTTGGTGCCGCTGATGCCGAAGGAGGACACGGCGGCGCGCACCGGGCGGTCGGCGGCGGCGAGCGGCGTGGCGTCCGAGGCGACGCGGACGGCACCGGCGGACCAGTCCACGTGCGGCGAGGGCTCGTCGACGTGCAGGGTCGGCGGGAGCACGCCGTGGCGCAGCGCCAGCACCACCTTGATGATGCCGGCCACTCCGGCGGCGGCCTGCGTGTGCCCGAGGTTCGACTTGACCGAACCGAGCAGCACCGGCGCGGCCCGCTCCTGCCCGTACGTGGCGAGGACGGCCTGCGCCTCGATCGGGTCGCCCAGCGTGGTGCCCGTGCCGTGCGCCTCGACGACGTCGACGTCGGACGGCGACAGCCGCGCGTCCGCCAGGGCGGCCCGGATCACCCGCTGCTGCGACGGCCCGTTGGGGGCGGTGAGCCCGTTGGAGGCGCCGTCGGAGTTCACGGCCGAGCCGCGTACCACGGCCAGCACGGGGTGGCCGTGGCGGCGGGCGTCGGAGAGCCGCTCGACCACCAGCACGCCGACACCCTCGGAGAGCGACGTGCCGTCGGCCGCGCCCGCGAACGACTTGCACCGCCCGTCGGGGGCCAGGTTGCGCTGCCGGGAGAACTCCAGGAAGGTGCCCGGCGTCGACATCACCGACACGCCACCGGCGAGCGCGAGGGAGCACTCCCCGTTGCGCAGCGCGGAGACGGCGAGGTGCAGAGCGACCAGCGACGACGAGCAGGCGGTGTCGACCGTCATCGCCGGGCCCTCGAGCCCGAACGTGTACGAGATCCGGCCCGAGATCACGCCGCCGGAGTTGCCGGTGGAGAGGAACCCGTCGACGGACTCGGCGGAGCCGGCGAGCACGGTGCCGTAGTCGTTGTACATGACGCCCGCGTACACGCCGGTCCGGCTGCCGCGCAGCGTGGTCGGGTCGATGCCGGCCCGCTCCAGCGCCTCCCACGAGGTCTCCAGCAGTAGCCGCTGCTGCGGGTCCATCGCCAGCGCCTCGCGCGGGGAGATGCCGAAGAAGCCGGGGTCGAAGTGGGCCACGTCGTGGAGGAACCCGCCCCGGTCGACGTAGCTGGTGCCGGGGTTGTCCGGGTCCGGGTCGAACAGCGCGTCGAGGTTCCATCCCCGGTCGGTGGGGAAGGGCCCGATGGCGTCGCCGCCGCCGGTCAGCAGCCGCCACAGGTCCTCGGGGGTACGCACGTCGCCGGGGAACCGGCAGGCCATGCCGACGATGGCGACGGGCTCGTGGTCGTGCCGGGCCGCGGCGACGTCCGCCGTCGCGGTCCGCCCGCCGGCGAGCTGCTCCACCAGGTGTCCGGCCAGCGCCTCGGGCGTCGGGTAGTCGAACACCAGGGTCGCGGGCAGCCGCAGCCCGGTCGCCACGCCGAGCTGGTTGCGCAGGTCGAGCGCGGTGAGCGAGTCGAAGCCGAGCTCCTTGAAGGGACGGCCGGCCGGCAGCCGGTCCGCCCTGGCGTAGCCGAGCACGGACGCGACGCGGGTGAGCACCGCCTCCAGCACGACCTCGTGCCAGCGCTCGGTGGGCACCTCGGCCAGCCGCTGGGCGAGGGAGGAGCCGCCCACCGCCCGGCGGGCCGGGGTGCGGACCAGGCCGCGCAGCAGCTCCGGCGGTTCCCGGTCGTCCCGGCCGAACGCGGCGAGGTCCACCGGCACCGGCGCGAGCAGCGCGTCGGCCGACCGGACGGCGGCGTCGAACAGGGCCAGGCCGTCCTTGCTGGACAGCTCGCTCATGCCGCTGCGGGCCATCCGGCTCAGCTGCGCGCCGTCCACGTCGGCGGTCATCTCGCTGCGTTCGGCCCACAGCCCCCAGGCGAGCGAGTGGGCGGGCAGCCCGGCGGCCCGGCGCCGCGCCGCGAGCGCGTCGAGCACCGCGTTCGCGGCGGCGTAGCCGCCCTGTCCGGGGCTGCCGAAGACGCCCGCGGCCGAGGAGAACAGCACGAAGGCGCTGACGTCCCCGGCCAGCTCGTGCAGGTGCCAGGCCGCGTCGACCTTGGGGCGCAGCACCTCGGCGAGCCGGTCGGGGGTGAGCGTGGCGATGGTGGCGTCGGCCATCACGCCCGCGGTGTGCACGACGCCGGTCACCGGGTGGGCCGCGAGCAGCGCCGCGACCTGGTCGCGGTCCGCGACGTCGCACGCCAGCACCGTCACGGTCGCGCCCAGTTCGGCGAGTTCGTCGCGCAGCGCCTCCGCGCCGGCGGCGGCGAGGCCGCGACGGCTGGTCAGCACGAGATCGCGTACGCCGTGCCCGGTGACCAGGTGCCGGGCCACCAACCCACCCAGCGTGCCCGTGCCGCCGGTGACGAGGACCGTGCCGTCCGGGCCGAACACCGCCGGGCCGGCGACGTCCTGCTCGGGCACCCGGGCGAGGCGGGGCGCGCTCACCACGCCGTCGCGGACGGTGAGCACCGGCTCCCCGGTCGCCAGCGCCGCCGCCACCAGCCCGTCGGCCGTGTGGTCGGCCTCCAGCAGGACGATCCGCCCCGGGTTCTCCGCCTGCGCCGAGCGGACCAGTCCGCGCACCGCCGCGCCGGCGAGGTCGTCCGGGCGGGTCACCACGACGAGCCGGGTCTCGGCCTGGCGCGGGTCGGCGAGCCACCGCTGCAGCGTGGTCAGCGCGTACGCGGCGACGTCGGGCACCGCGGAGATGCCGGGCGCGTCGGAGAAGCACGGCAGGAACAGCGTGTCGGCGGCCACGTCGGGCAGCGCCACCGGCGGCGCGTCGAAGACCGCCGTGTCGCCCAGCGTCTGCCACGTGCCGCGCTCGGCCCGGCCGACGGTCAGCGGCGCGTGCTCCAGCCGGAACAGCGACTCGACGAAGCCGCTGCGTCCCCTGAGCGCCTGCGGGGCCACCGGGCGTACGGTCAGCGCCGCCACGGAGGCGACCGGCGCGCCCGTGTGGTCCGCGAGGAGCAGGGCCGCGCTGTCCGCCCCCGTCCTGGTGAGCCGGACCCGCAGGCTCGTCGCGCCGGCCCCGTGCAGCGTCACGCCGCTCCAGGAGAAGGGCAGCTTCGCCGCGCCGTCGCCGACGTCCGCGGCGAGGGCGTGCAGGGCGACGTCGAACAGTGCCGGGTGCAGGCCGAACCCGTCGACGTCGACGCCCTGCGGCAGGGCCACCTCGGCGTACGTCTCGTCACCCCGCCGCCACGCGGCCCGCAGGCCCTGGAACAGCGGGCCGTACTGCAGGCCGAGCCCGGCGAGCCGGTCGTACAGGTCGCCGACGTCGACGCTGAGCGCGTCGGCGGGCGGCCACTCGGTGAGGCTCTCCCCCGCCGCCGTGGCCGGGGCGAGGACGCCGGTGGCGTGCCGGGTCCACATGCCGATCCGCGCCTCGGTGTCGGTCTGCCCGTAGACGCCGAGCGCGCGGCGGCCGTGCTCGTCCGGCGCCTCCACGGTGAGCCGCAGCGCCACCCCGCCGTGCGCGGGTACGACGAGCGGGGTGGTGATGACGAGTTCCTCGACCGCGGGGCAGCCGACCTCGTCGCCGGCGCGGACGGCGAGTTCGACCAGCCCCGTGCCGGGCAGCAGGACGGTGTCCAGCACGGCGTGGTCGGCCAGCCACGGGTGCGTCTCGAGGCTGATCCGGCCGGCGAGCACGACGAGGTCCCGTTCCGGGACGGTGAGCGCCGCACCGAGCAGCGGGTGGCCGACGACGTCGATGCCGAGGCCGCGCGCGTCCACGGCGGACGCCGCGGCGAGCTGCCAGTACCGCTGGTGCTGGAACGCGTACGTCGGCAACGGGGCCCGGACGCCGCGGGTGTGCCGGGAGAAGTCGACGGCGACCCCCCGCACGTACGCCTCGCCCAGCGAGAGCAGGAAGCGCGACAGGCCGCCCTCGTCGCGCCGCAGCGAGGCGACGAGCGCCGCCGGGGCGTCGGCGCGGTCCAGGATCTCGCGCACCCCCATCCCGAGCACGGGGTGGGGGCTGATCTCCACGAGGACGTCGTGCCCGTCGGCGAGCAGGCGGTCGACCGCCTCGTTGAACCGGACGGTGCCGCGCAGGTTCGCGTACCAGTACCCGGCGTCGAGGGTGGCCGTGTCGACGACCTCGCCGGTGACGGTGGAGTACAGCGGCACGTCGGCGCCGCGCGGCCGCACGTCGGCGAGGACGCGCAGCAGTTCGTCGCGGATGGCCTCGACCTGCGCGGAGTGCGAGGCGTAGTCCACGGGGATCATCCGCATCCGGACGCCGTCGGCCTCGCACGCGGCCAGCAGTTCCTGCAGGGCCTCGGGCTCGCCGGACACGACGGTGGCGGCGGGCCCGTTGACGGCAGCGACCGAGATCCGCTCGCCCCACCGGGCGAGGCGCTCCTGCACGTCCGCCCGGGGCGCCGCCACCGAGGCCATGCCGCCGCGCCCGGCCAGCCCGGCGGCGATCGCCCGGCTGCGCAGCGCGACCACGCGGGCGCCGTCGTCGAGGGTGAGCGCGCCGGCGACGACGGCGGCGGCGATCTCACCCTGCGAGTGCCCCACCACGGCGGCGGGCCGCACGCCGTACGAGCGCCACAGCGCCGCGAGCGACACCATCACGGCGAACAGCACGGGTTGCACCACGTCCACCCGGTCGAGCGACGGCGCGCCGGGCACGCCCCGGACGACGTCCAGCAGCGACCAGTCGGTGAACGCGTCCACGGCCCGCGCGCACTCGTCCATCCGCTTCGCGAAGACCTCGGCGGTGTCCATCAGTTCGACGGCCATGCCCGCCCACTGCGAGCCCTGGCCGGGGAACATGAACACGACGCGGGGCGTGTCGCCCGACGCGGCGCCGGTCGCGACGGTCGGCGCGGGTTCGTCCGCCGCGACGGCGGCCAGGCCCGCCCGCAGCTCGGCGGGGTCCGCGCCGACCACGACCGCCCGGTGCTCGAACCGGGTCCGCGCCGCCAGTGCGGCGGCGACGTCGGCCGGGGCCGCGGGGTGCCGGTCGAGGTGGGCGACCAGCCGGGCCGCCTGGTCACGTCGGGCCTCGGGCGTACGACCGGACAGCACCCACGGCACCGGTCCGTCCGCCGCGGCCGCGGCCCGGGCGCTCTCCTCCTGCGCGGGCGGCTCCTCCAGGATCACGTGGGCGTTGGTGCCGCTGACGCCGAACGACGAGACACCGGCGCGCGACGGCTCGGCGCCCCGGGGCCAGGCGACCGCCTCGGTCAGCAGGTCGACCGCGCCCTCGGTCCAGTCGACCTGGTCGCTCGGAGCGTCCACGTGCAGCGTCTTCGGCAGCAGCCGGTGCCGCATGGCGAGCACCATCTTGATGATGCCGCCGACACCGGCGGCGGCCTGGGTGTGGCCGATGTTGGACTTGACCGAGCCGAGCCAGAGGGGTCGCTCGCGGTCCTGGCCGTAGGTGGCCAGGATGGCCTGGGCCTCGATCGGGTCGCCGAGGGTGGTGCCGGTGCCGTGCGCCTCGACCACGTCGACCTGGTTGGCCGACAGCCGCGCGTTGGCCAGTGCCGCCTGGATCACCCGTTGCTGCGCCGGCCCGTTCGGCGCGGTCAGCCCGTTGGAGGCGCCGTCCTGGTTGACCGCCGACCCGCGTACGACGGCGAGCACCGGGTGCCCGTTGCGCCGGGCGTCGGAGAGCCGCTCCACGATCAGCATGCCGACGCCCTCGGCGAAGCCGGTGCCGTCGGCGGCGGCGGCGAAGGACTTGCACCGGCCGTCCGGCGAGAGCCCGCGCTGCTTGGAGAACGCGACGTACGTCTCCGGGGTGGCCATCACCGTGACCCCGCCGGCCAGCGCGAGCGAGCACTCGCCGTTGCGCAGGGCCTGCACGGCCAGGTGCAGCGCGACCAGCGACGACGAGCACGCGGTGTCGACGGTGACCGCCGGCCCCTCCAGCCCGAGGGTGTACGCCACCCGGCCGGAGGCGATCGCGCCGGTGGCGTTGTTCTCGGCGTAGTCGTGGTACATCATCCCGGCGAAGACGCCCGTGTCGCTGCCGCGCAGGCCCGTCGGGTCGATGCCCGCGTTCTCGAGGGCCTCCCACGAGGTCTCCAGCAGCAGCCGCTGCTGCGGGTCCATGGTCAACGCCTCGCGCGGGCTGATCCCGAAGAACTCCGGGTCGAACTGGGCCGCGTCGTGCAGGAAGCCGCCCTCGCGGGTGTACGACCGGCCCGGTGTGCCGGGCGTGGGGTCGTAGAGCTCGGCGACGTTCCAGCCCCGGTCGGTGGGGAAGCCGGTGATGCCGTCCCCGCCGGCGGCGACCAGGTCCCACAGGTCGTCCGGGGTCCGCACCCCGCCCGGGTAGCGGCAGGCCATGCCGACGATGGCGATGGGCTCGCGCAGCGTCGAGTTCAGCTTGCGGTTCTGCTCCCGCAGCCACTCGTTCTCCTTGAGCGAGGCCCGCAGCGCGGTGACGAGCTTCTCCTCCGAGTTGGCCATGTGGTCAGCTCCCCGCTTCCGTCGTCGCTTCGCCGAGGTCGGCGAGCGCCATGCTGATCAGTGCGTCGGCGTCCATGTCGTCGATGGACCCGCCGGGTGCGTCGACGGGCTCGTCGGCGACGACCCGCACGCCGCCCAGTTCGAGCAGGCTGTCCATCAGGCCGGCGTCGCGCAGCCGGCCGAGGGGAATGGCGAGCAGGATGCGGCGGATCTCGTCCTCCGGCAGCCCGCCGCCGGCGGCGCCGGTGTCCGGGACGAGCCGCTCGCACAGCAGGTCGGCGACCGCGCGGGTGTTCGGGCGGTCGAAGGTCAGGGTGGCGGGCAGCCGCAGGCCGGTCGCGGCGTTGAGCTGGTTGCGCAGCTCCAGCGCGGCGAGCGAGTCGAAGCCCAGCTCGGTGAAGGCACGGCCGGGGTCGACGGCGTCGGGGTCGCGGTGCCCGAGCACCGTCGCCACGTTCGTGCGGACCAGGTCCAGCAGCAGGTCGGCGCACTCCGGTGCGGACAGGCCGGCCAGCCGCGCGGCGATGCCGTCGCCGGCGGCCGCCGCCCGCCGGGTCCGGGCGCGGACCAGGCCGCGGTAGAGCGGACCGTCGACCACACCGAGGTCGAGCCCGATGGGTACGCAGAGCGGGGCCGCGCAGGTGAGCGCGGCGTCGAGGAGACGCAGGGCCTCGTCGACCGGCAGGGCGCGTACGCCCGCCTGGGCCAGCCGCTGCCGTTCGGCGCCGGTCAGCTCGCCCGCCATGCCCCCGTCCCACATGCCCCACGCCAGGGACTGCCCGGTCAGGCCGGCCGTACGACGGCGCACGACCAACGCGTCCAGGAAGGCGTTCGCCGCGGAGTACGCCGCCTGGCCCGCGTTGCCGAAGACGCCCGCCGCCGACGAGAACACCACGAACGCCGACAGCCCCATCCCGGCCGTCGCCTCGTGCAGGTGCCAGGCGGCGTCCACCTTCGGCGCCAGCACCCGGTCCACGCGTTGCGCCGACAGCGACGCCAGCAGTGCGTCGTCCAGCACGCCGGCGACGTGCACGACCGCCGACAGGTCACGGCCGGCGACCAGCGCCGCCACCGCGTCCCGGTCCGCCACGTCGCAGGCCGCCCACCGCACCGACGCGCCCGACGCGGTCAGCTCCGCCGCCAGGTCCTCGGCGCCCGGCGCGGTCGCGCCACGGCGGGACACCAGCAGCAGGTCGCGCACGTCGTGCGCCGCCACCAGGTGCCGCGCCACCACCGCGCCCAGGGCGCCGGAGGCGCCGGAGACCAGCACCGTCCCGCAGCCGAAGTCCGTGTCGACCGGGTCGGCGGTGCTCGCCCGGGCCAGCCGGGCGGCGTGCGCGACGCCGTCGCGGACCACGAGCTGGGGCTCGTCGTCGGCCAGCAGCACGTCGCCGTCGACCAGCACGACGCGGTCGGGGTGCTCGGCCTGCACCGAGCGGACGAACCCCCACACGGCCGCGCCCGCGAGGTCGGTGACGTCCTCGCCGGGCAGCGCCACCGCGCCCCGGGTCCGTACGACGATCCGGGCGCCGGCGGGTTCGGCCAGCCACGACCCCAGCTCGTCGAGCACGCGGTGCAGGACGGCGCGGACCACGGCCGGGGTGTCCGCCGGGTCGGGGCCGGGCGGGAAGGCCGTCGTGTCGAGCATCCGCACCTCCCCGTCCCGTCCCTCCGTGGCCGGCACCGGGGCCCAGGTCAGCTCGTACAGCGAGTCGTGCTGGGTCGGTCGGGTGTCGAGCGCGCCGACCGGCCGGGTCTCCAGCCGGCCCACCGACACCACGGGCGCGCCCGTACCGTCGGTCGCGGTGATCGCCCAGCCGGAGTCGACGGGAGCGATGCGGATCCGCAGTGCGGTGGCGTTCGTGGCGTGCAGCACCACCTGCTGCCACGAGAACGGGAGCACGGTGTTCCCCGTGCCGGCCGGGTCGGCCAGCAGCGGGGCGTGCAGCGCGGCGTCCAGCAGGGCGGGGTGCAGCGCGAAGCGCTCGTCCGCCTCGGGGAGGGTGACCTCGGCGAACAGTTCGTCGCCGCGTACCCACACCGCCGTGACGCCACGGAACGTCCGCCCGTACTCGTAGCCCGAGTCGGCGAGCCGGTCGTAGCCGCCGGTCAGGTCGACCGGCGTGGCCTCGACGGGTGGCCACTCGGCCACGGCGGGCGGCGCGGCGACCGGGTCGGCGGTGACGAGTCCGGTGGCGTGCGCCGTCCAGGTCTCGGTGCGCTCGCCGCGCGAGTGGATCTCCACGGTACGGCGGCCCTGGTCGTCCGGCTCGCCGACGCGCAGCCGCAGTTGCACCGCGCCGTCGCTCGGCAGGACCAGCGGGGCGACCGTGGTCAGCTCCTCCACCACCGGGCAGCCGACCGCGTCCGCGGCGTGGATCGCCAGCTCGACGAGCGCCGCGCCGGGGACGAGCACGGCGCCGGCGACGACGTGCTCGGCGAGCCACGGGTGGGTGCCGGTCGACAGCCGGCCGGTGTAGACGACGCCGTCGAGGTCGGGCAGCGCGACGGCCGCCCCGAGCAGGGGGTGTTCGGTGTCGGCGAGGCCGAGCCGGCTGGCCGCCCCCGTCGCGGCCGCGTTCTCCGTCCAGTACCGCTGCCGCTGGAAGGGGTAGGTGGGCAGGTCGGTGGTGCGGGCCCCGCCGAACCAGGTGGGCCAGTCGACGGCGTGACCCGCGGTGTGCAGGGCGGCGACGGCCGTGGTGAGGGTGTGGGTCTCGGGTTGTCCGCGGCGGGTGGTGGCGATGGTGGTGGCGTCGCCGCTGGCGGCGGCGGTGGCGAGGACGGTGTCGGGGCCGATTTCGAGGAAGGTGTCGACGTTGCAGGTGGTGGTGAGGGTGGTGACGGCGTCGTGGAAGCGGACGGTGTGGCGGACCTGGTTGACCCAGTGCTCGGGGGTGGGGGTGAGGGGTCGGCCGGTGACGGTGGAGGTGACGGGGATGCGGGGTTGGTGGTGGGTGATGGAGGCGGCGACGGCGCGGTAGTCGTCGAGCATGGGGTCCATCAGGTGGGAGTGGAAGGCGTGGGAGACGGTGAGGCGTTTCGTGCGGTGGCCCTGTGCGGCGAGTGTTTCGGCGGTGGTGAGGGTGGCGGTTTCGTCGCCGGAGAGGACGAGGTCGGTGGCGGTGTTGACGGCGGCGATGCCGACGGTGTCGCTGAGGTGTGGGGTGACCTGGTCCTCGGTGGCCTGCACGGCGATCATGGCGCCGCCGGTGGGGAGGTTCTGCATGAGTCGGGCGCGGGCGGCGACGAGGGTGGCGGCGTCGGTGAGGTCGAGGATGCCGGCGATGTGGGCGGCGGTGAGTTCGCCGATGGAGTGGCCGGCGAGGTGGTCGGGGTGGATGCCCCAGGATTCGAGGAGTCGGTGGAGGGCGACTTCGAAGGCGAACAGGGCGGGTTGGGTGTAGCCGGTCTGGTGTAGCTCGTCGGTGTCGATGACCTCGCGTAGGGGTCGGTCGAGGTGTTTGTCCAACGCGGTGCAGACCTCGTCGAAGGCGGCGGCGAAGACGGGGTACGCGGCGGCGAGTTCGGCGCCCATGCCGAGTCGTTGTGCGCCCTGCCCGGTGAACAGGAACGCCAACCTGCCGGGGGCCGCCACGGTCGGCTGCACGCCCGCCCGCAGGGCGCGTACCAGCTCTTCGGTGTCGCGGCCCACCACGGCGGCACGGTGCTCGAACGCGGTCCGCCCGACCGCGAGCGTGAAGCCGACCGCCAGCGTGAACCCGACGTCGTCGGGGTCCCGGCCGGCCACCGCGTCGGCCAGACGCGCGGCCTGATCCCGTACGGCTTCCGGCGTGCGTCCGGAGAGGACCCACGGGATCGCCGGCGGCCGGTCGGCGTACGCCGGCTCGGGCGAGCCGTCCGGTTCGGGCTCCTCGATCACCACGTGCGCGTTGGTGCCGCTGATGCCGAACGACGACACGGCGGCCCGACGCGGCCGTTCGCCGGCGGGCCACGCCACCGGCTCGGTGAGCAGGGACACCGCCCCCGCCGACCAGTTCACCTGCGGCGACGGCTCGTCCACGTGCAGCGTGCGCGGCAGCAGCCCGTTGCGCATCGCGCCCACCATCTTGATCACCCCCGCGACGCCGGCCGCGGCCTGGGTGTGGCCGATGTTCGACTTGATCGAGCCCAGCCACAACGGCCGCTCCCGGCCCTGCCCGTAGGTGGCCAGGAGCGCCTGGGCCTCGATCGGGTCGCCCAGCTTCGTGCCCGTGCCGTGCGCCTCGACCACGTCGACCTGGCTGGCCGACAGCCGCGCGTTGGCCAGTGCGGCCCGGATCACCCGCTGCTGCGACGGGCCGTTCGGCGCGGTCAGCCCGTTCGACGCGCCGTCGGAGTTGACCGCCGTGCCCCGCACCACCGCCAGCACCCGGCGGCCGTGACGCAGCGCGTCCGACAGCCGCTCCACCACCAGCACGCCGACGCCCTCGGACCAGCCGGTGCCGTCGGCGGCGGCGGCGAACGACTTGCACCGGCCGTCCGGCGACAGGCCCCGCTGCCGGGAGAACTCCACGAACGTCTCGGGGGTCGCCATGACCGTCACGCCGCCGGCCAGGGCCAGCGAGCACTCGCCGTTGCGCAGCGCCTGCCCGGCCAGGTGCAGGGCGACCAGCGACGACGAGCACGCCGTGTCGAGCGTGACCGCCGGGCCCTCCAGGCCCAGGGCGTACGCGACCCGGCCCGAGGCGATCGCGCCGGTGGAGCTGTTGCCGGCGTAGTCGTGGTACATCATCCCGGCGAACACGCCGGTGTCGCTGCCGCGCAGGGACGCCGGATCGAGGCCCGCCCGCTCCAGCGCCTCCCACGACGTCTCCAGCAGCAGCCGCTGCTGCGGGTCCATGGTCAGCGCCTCACGCGGGCTGATCTCGAAGAACTCCGCGTCGAACTCCGCCGCGTCGTACAGGAAGCCGCCCTCCCGGGTGTACGACCTGCCCGGCCGGCCCGGCGTCGGGTCGTACAGTTCCGCCACGTCCCAGCCCCGGTCGGTGGGGAAGCCGCCGATGCCCTCCCCTCCGGCGGCCACCAGGTCCCACAGCTCCTCCGGCGTACGCACGCCGCCGGGGAACCGGCACGCCATGCCGACGATCGCGATGGGCTCGTGCGCCGCCTCCTCCGCGTCGCGCAGCTTCCGCCGCGTCTCGCGCAGCTCCGCTGTCGTCCGCTTGAGGTAGTCGAGCAGCTTTTCCTCGTTGTCGGGCATCGACGTCACTCCAGGGGCGAACCGGTGGGGGGCGGGGTGCTAGAGCGGGATGTTCCCGTGCGTGCCGCGCCGGCGGACCGGGCCGGCGGCGTCGGCGGAGACGGAGACCGGGCGGCCCCGGTCGTCCTCGGGGCGGACGACCTCGTCGGACACGCCGGGGTCGTGCGCCCGGCTGCCCGGCTCGCTGATCACCGCGGTCATCGCGATCAGCTCACCCGGCGGTCGTGGCCCTGCCAGAACCGCTCACGCAGCTCGCGGCGCAGGATCTTGCCGCTGGGGTTGCGGGGCACCCGGTCGATGAACTCGTAGTGCAGCGGCTGCTTGAAGCCGGCGAGCTGGCCGCGCAGGTGCAGCGCGAGGTCGCGCTCGGTGAGCTGCCGGCCCTCCACCGGCACCACGAACGCGTAGACGGCCTCGCCCCAGCGCTCGTCCGGCACCCCCACGACGGCCGACTCGGCGACCAGCGGGTGCCGGCTGATGACGTTCTCGACCTCGACGGGGTAGACGTTCTCCCCCGCCACGATGATCATGTCCTTGATCCGGTCCCGGATGAACAGGTAACCGTCCTCGTCGAGCAGGCCCGCGTCACCGGTGACGACCCACCCGTCGACGAGCGTCCTCGCCGTCGCCTCCGGCAGGTTCCAGTACTCCACCATCACGCCCGGCGAACGCAGCCAGACCTCGCCGACCTCGCCGGGCGGCAGCGGATCGCCCTTGTCGTCCACGATCTTGACCTCGAAGCCCGGGTACGGCAGCCCCGCCGACTGCATCTTGCCGCTGTCCGGGGTGTGGTCGGCCGGGGGCAGACAGACCGCGGAGTTGCCGGTCTCGGTCAGGCCGTAGATCTGGGCGAACTCGCAGCCGAAGCCCTCGATGCAGCGGGCCAGCAGTGCCGTCGAGATGGGCGCGCTACCGTAGACGATCTTGCGCAGCGAGGCGAAGTCCGCCTTGGTGACGCCGGGCTCCGCGAGCAGCAGTCGCAGCATCGAGGGCACCGCGAGGATGGTGGTCACCCGCAGCGTCCTGATCAGCTCCACCGCACCGGCCGTGGTGAACTCGCGCATCACCACGTTCGTGGCGCCCGCGGCGAAACCCATCGCCGCCCACGACAGGCCGCCGATGTGGAAGCCGCCGTTGCAGAGGAGGCTGACGTCGCTCTCGCGCAGGTCGAGCCAGTCCAGGTTCTCCGAGGCGAGCCCGTCGCGTACCGCGAAGAAGCTGCGGTGCGCGAGGACGACGCCCTTCGGCAGGCCCGTCGTCCCGCTGGTGTACATCTGCGCCAGCGGCGTGTCGGGCGTGACCTTGGCCAGCACGTTCGCGTCCGGCTGCGCCGACACCCAGGCCGCGAAGCCGGCGCGGGGCACACCGTCGGAGTCCAGCGGCACCATCTGGCGCAGCATCGGCAGTTCCGGCGCCAGCTTCTCGGCGACGGCGGCCGAGTCGGCGTCGACGAAGAGCAGGGCGGCGCCGGAGTCGCGCAGGATGTGCTCGACCTCGCCGGCGGCCAGCCGCCAGTTGATCGGTACGAAGACCACGCCGGCCTTCGCCGCCCCGAAGAACAGGTCGTAGAAGTGCTCGGACTCCCGGCCCAGGTAGGCGATGCGGTCACCGGGGCGCAGCCCCGCCGCCTGCAGACCGCGCGCGACCTGGTTGCTGACGCGGTGCAGGGTGGCGTAGTCGACGCGCCGGCCCTCGCAGATGATCGCGACGGCGTCCGGCTGCTGGGCGGCGTGCCGGCGCGCGACGTCGACGAGCGTGCGCAACTGAACGGTCACCGGTCCTCCTCAGTGGGCGTACGGGTGGGGGCGGCTCACGCCGCGTCGGCCTGGAGGCGCCTGCCGGGCGGGTCGACCGGTGCCGTCCGCACCTCGTCCTCGGCGATGCCGCCGTTGTCGTCCCAGAAGCGCCGGGGCATGTCGATGATCTGGACGAACTCGCGCTCCGCGCTCGCCAGCCCCTGGGCCGTGGCGGACTTGAGGTACCGGGTCTTCGCGACGGCGTACGGACGCGGGGCGCCCGCCAGCGGTGCCGGGTCGTCGGCAAATGCCGCCCGGCCAATCGGCGCGCTGTTCCCGACCAGCGATGTTGTCATCGCTATTCCTCCCTTGCGCACGAGTGCGGAATTGAACGTAATCGGCGCGTGTCCATCACCCGGTAACAGGGAAAGAACTGCCAGCGACTGACCGCCGGGTTCAGCAGGGGCAGCAGCGCCGCCACCAGCCGGTCCGGGATCCCGTGGGCCGAGGTGAGGCCCGGCTCCCGCAACGGTCCTGCCGGACGGCGAGCACGTCCACCTCGGGCCGGTGTCCGCCATCTCGTCCACCGTCGGGGAATAAGGCGTCGGGAACCTCGATCGCATTGACCGACATGGGAGGTCCGCACTCGTCGTCCCGGTGCCGGTTCAGCACAAGCGCGATCGTGAATAGCTCATATCCGACGCCGACCCGCCCGCTGCCGACACCGCCAAATCACCACGCGAACGCCTCTGCCACCAATTCGTGCCCGCCCTCTGCCGCGGCGGCCGCCAGGTCGACGCCCTCCGCGTCCACAAAGACGCACCCGCGAAGGCCTCAGCTACGAATCCGGCCACAGCCACCGACAACGCATCCTCGAACACTCGGGTCCCCGTACCCGTGGGTCGGGGCGGGGCGTCACCGCACCAACGGCCGTCGTCCCGGCAGTTACCCGAGCGTGGACGAGCTGGGAGCACTATGGGCGCGCGGGCGGTCCCTCCCGCCCGGCGCACCGAATGTCGACAGCGATTCCTTCCGAGCGATCACAAGCGAGGACGACATGGCGAACAAGTGGCCGGTGCACGGGCATCGGAAGCTGATGGACGACGACCACCTCGCGAGCTCGTACGCGGCGTGCGCGACACCGCACGGGCAGGACACCGTCCACCGGACCTGCCCCGACGACCACGGCCAGGTCAGCTGGTGACCGGCCACGCGGAGGTCCACTCGGCGCTGCGCGACAGGCGCCGGACGCGTCCCCGCGAGCACTCCGACGGCGACCTCACCAGCCGGCGCTTCCCGGAGGGTCCGGCGACCGGCGCCGTGCCCCACGGCCTGCGCCGCCTCGCCTCCGGAAGCTGTCCACCCGCTTTCCGAACATCGATCCCACCGCACCCCGGGAGTCGCTGAAGGTCAGGCGACGCCGCTGGTGCCCGCCCTGGTGTCCCTTCCGGTCACGGTCTGAGCGCATCCCCACCCACGGCCCGCATCACCACTGCTATCCGACAAGAGGTTGTTGAACCATGCCGCGTACCGATCTGCTCCGGCCCCTGCCCGAACTGCTCCGGACCAACGCCGACCGGTCCGGCAACCGGGTCGCGTACGCCGATTCGCGGCGGAGCGTGACCCACGCGGACCTGGCGGCCCGGACGGCAAGACTCGCCGGCCACCTCGCCGACCTCGGCGTGTGGCCGGCGGACCGCGTCGTCGTCCTGCTCGACGGCGTCGCCGCGGTGGAGGCCGTCCTCGCCGTCGTGCGGGCCGGCGGGATCGCCGTGCCGCTCGACCCGGCCCTGGACGACGCCGAGCTGGCCCGGCTGATCGAGGACGCCGGCGCCGACGCGGTCGTCACCGACGCGGTCAACGCGGCACGGGTGTCCGTGTCGATCCTCGTCGTCGAGGGCGGGCACGACGGCGACGGGCACCCGTTCGAGGAGCTGGCGACGACCGAACCGGCGTCGCCGCCCCAGGACGACGCCGGCCTCGACGACCTGGCGATGCTCACCTACACGGCGGGAACGACCGGCCCCCGCAAGGGCGTGCTCGCCACGCAACGCAACCTGCTGTGGCCCGCCGCCGCGGCGGCGTACGTGGCCGGGCTCGGTCACGACGAGGACGACCGGGTGTTGTGGATGCTGCCCGTGCACGCCTGGTTCGGCCAGCTCCTCGCCGCCACCGCGACGGGGGCCTCGGTCCGGCTCGCGGACGACCTGCCCCCGGACGAGCTGCGGGCCGCGCTCGCCGCGCTGGGCGGCACCGTGCTGGTGGGCACCGCGGCGACGCACCGCGCCCTGCTGGACGCGCCGGGCCCGGACCCGGTGGGCGTACGGCTCGGTCTGGCCGTCGGCCCCGTGGACGCGACGCTGCGCCGGCCCTTCGAGGCCGCGTTCGCCGCGCCGCTGCTCGCCGGCTACGTGACCACCGAGACGTCCGGCCTGATCGCGGTGAGCTGGCCGGGCGGCGACGCGGAACGGCGCTGCCTGCCCCTGCCGGGCCTCAGCGTCCGCGTGGTCGACCCCCGCTCGGGTGCCGACCTGGGCCCCGGCCAGGAGGGCGAGGTCTGGGTCAGCGGCCCGAACGTGATGGCCGGCGGCTACCACGAACTCGCCGCCCGCACGGCCGAGGCGATGAGCGGCGGCTGGTACCGCACGGGCGACCTGGCCCGCCGCGACGACTCGGGGCACCTCGCGATCACCGGCCGGCTGGCCGACGCGGTCGAGGTCGGCGGCGAGCGGGTACGGCTGGACCGGATCGACGCGGTGCTGCGCGGCGTGGGCGGGGTGGTCGACGGGGCAGCCCTCGCCGGGCCCGACGGTCCGGTCGCGTTCGTCGTCGGGTCCGACGTGGACGCCGCCGGCCTGTTGGCGCAGTGCCGCGCGGAGCTTCCCGCGGCGGCCGTGCCGGTCGAGACGTACCTGGTGCGGGAGATCCCGCGCACCGTCCTCGGCAGCCCCGCCCGTTACCGGCTCCCCGAGTTGCCCGCCCGCCTGATCGGCGTGGCCGCGTCGCCGCCCGACCGGCTGCACGCGCTGGGCTGGGAGCCGGCACCGGAGTCCGGCTCCGAGCCGCACGAGGATCGGCCCGCCCGGGCGGTCGTGGGCCCGCCCGAGCTGACCGCCGGCCTCACCGACGACGACCTCACCGTCGACAGCTACGCCGACCTCACCGCGCTGTCCGAGCTGCTGGCGCGGGTGCTCGACGGGGACCACCCGACGGACTCGCGTCTGGTCGTACTGACCCGGGGCGCCCTGCACGGCGACGACGCCGCGGCCCCCGGGCAGGCCGCCGCCTGGGCGCTCGCGCGGGCCCACCAGCTCCGCCGTCCCGGCCGGCTCGTGCTCCTCGACGCCGACCGGGTCGGCGTCGAGGAGCTGCGCGCGGCCGTGGCCTGCGGCGAGGACGTGCTGGCCGTACGCGGGGGCGAACTGCTCGTGCCCCGGTACGCGGCCGTCCCCGCCCGGCCCGGCGGCGCGCCCCTTTCGGGCAGCGTCGTGCTCGTCGCCCGCGCGTACGACGCGGCGCTCGCCCGCCACCTCGTGGCGGCCCACGACGTACGCGAACTGGTCCTGGTGGGGCCGGACGACGTGCCGGCGGGCGCCCCGGCGGAGCTGGCGGCGTTCGGCGCCGAGGTCTGCGTGCACCCGGGCGTGCCGTTCGACCCGGAGACGCTGGCGGCCGTGCTCGGCGACCGGCCGGTCACCACCCTCGCGGCGGTGGACCTCACGGTCGAGGAGACGCTCGCGCTGCACACGGCGGCGCTCGGGCGCGCCGCGACCGGCCTCGTGCTGCTCACCGACGGCGGCGACGTCGCCGCCACCGTCGCCGCCGACGCGCTGGTGCGGCACCGGCACGCGCTCGGCCTGCCCGGCGTCTCCGTGGCGTGGAGCGCGCCAGGGTTCGCCCGGCCCCCCGCGGCACGACGTAGCGCCCTCCTCGACGCCGCGCTGGCCGCGGGCGAGCCCTGCGTGGTTGCCGCGCGCCCCGTGCTGGCCGCCGGGGCCGGCGCCGACGGCGCCCCCAGCGCCCTGGCCGAGCGGCTGCTGGCGACCCCGGCGGACGACCGGCTCGGCCTGCTGCGCGACGTCGTGCGGACCGCGACCGGCGAGGTCCTGCGGGACCAGGCGCCAGCGACGATCGAGGGCGACACGCCGTTCCGCCAGCTCGGCTACGACTCGCTCGTCGCCGTGCAGCTGCGCAACCGGCTCTGCGCCGAGACCGGGCTGAACCTGCCGGCGAGCCTGGTCTTCGACTACCCGACCCCGGACATCCTCGCCAGCCACCTGCTCGACGCCCTGGGGCTGGGCACGGTCGAGGCGGCGCCGAGCGCCGTGGCGGCGTACGACGAGAGCGAGCCGATCGCGATCGTCGGCATGGCCTGCCGCTACCCGGGCGGCATCACCTCCCCGGACGACCTGTGGCGGGTGGTCGAGGACGGGACGGACGTCATCGGCGAGTTCCCCACCAACCGTGGCTGGGACCTCGCGGCGTTGTTCGCGGGCGACGGTCCGGGCACGTGCAACGCGACCGCCGGCGGCTTCCTGCACGACGCGGACGAGTTCGACGCGGAGTTCTTCGGCATCAGCCCCCGCGAGGCGCTGGCGATGGACCCGCAGCAGCGGGTGCTGATGGAGACCGCGTGGGAGGCGCTGGAGCACGCCGGCATCCCGCCGGCCTCGCTGCGTGGCAGCGACACCGCCGTCTTCACGGGCCTGCACGTGCAGAACTACGGCCGGCTCGGGCACAGCGAGGAGGACGGGGTCGACGGCTTCCTCATCACCGGCACCGCGAGCAGCGTGGCGTCCGGCCGGGTCGCGTACGCCCTGGGCCTCGAGGGCCAGGCGATGACCGTCGACACCGCCTGCTCGGCGTCGCTGGTGGCCCTGCACCTGGCCGTACGCGCGCTGCGTTCCGGCGAGTGCGCGATGGCCCTGGCGGGCGGGGTGACCGTGATGTCCGGCACGGAGACCTTCACCGAGTTCTCCCGGCAGAACGGCCTCTCCCCCGACGGGCGGTGCAAGGCGTTCTCCGACGACGCCGACGGCACGGGCTGGGGCGAGGGCGTGGGCGTGCTGGTCGTCGAGCGGCTGTCGGACGCCCGCCGCAACGGCCACCGGATCCTCGCCGTCGTACGCGGAACGGCCGTCAACCAGGACGGCGCCTCCAACGGCCTCACCGCCCCCAACGGGCCCTCCCAGCAGCGGGTCATCCGGTCGGCGCTGGCCAACGCCGGGCTGTCGGCGAACCAGGTGGACGCCATCGAGGCGCACGGCACCGGCACCGCCCTGGGCGACCCCATCGAGGCCCAGGCGATCCTCGCCACCTACGGCCAGGACCGCGAACAGCCACTCTGGCTCGGCTCGCTCAAGTCCAACATCGGCCACACGCAGGCCGCCGCCGGCGTCGGCGGCGTGATCAAGATGGTCCTCGCCCTGCGCAACGGGCTGCTGCCGCGCACCCTGCACGTCTCGGAGCCGAGCCGCAAGGTGGACTGGTCGGCCGGGACGGTGTCGCTGCTGACCGAGCCGGTCGCGTGGCCCGCCGGCGACCGTCCGCGCCGGGCCGCCGTCTCGTCGTTCGGGATGAGCGGGACGAACGCGCACGTGATCATCGAGGAGCCGCCCGCCGCCGACGCCCCGGCCGCCGACGCCCCGGCCGCACCGCCGCCGGCACTGCCGTGGCTGTTGTCGGCGCGCTCCGAGCAGGCGGTACGGGAGCAGGCCCGCCGGCTGCACGACCACCTCGCCGACCGGCCCGGGCTGTCGGTCGCCGACGTCGGTCGGTCCCTCGTCACCACCCGGGTGGCCTTCGGCCACCGGGCCGCGGTCACCGGCGCCACCCGGCAGGACCTCCTCGACTCCCTCGCCGCCCTCGCCGCCGGCCAGAGCACCGCCGACGTGCTCACCGGCACCTCCCGCCCCGGCGGGCTGGCGTTCCTGTTCACCGGTACGGGCGCCCAGTACCTGGGGATGGGCACCGAACTCGCCGCCGCGTACCCCGTCTTCGCCGCCGCCTTCGACGAGGCCTGCGCCGAGCTGGACCGGCACCTGGACCGGCCGGTACGCGAGATCATCCGAAGCGACGACCTGCACCGGTTCGCGTACACGCAACCCGCCCTGTTCGCCTTCGAGGTCGCCCTCCACCGGCTCGTCGAGTCCTGGGGCATCCGCCCCGACTTCGTGGCGGGGCACTCCCTCGGCGAGCTCTCCGCCGCGTACGTCGCCGGCGTCTGGTCACTCGCCGACGCCGCGAAGCTCGTCGCCGCCCGCGCCACCCTCATGGCGGCCCTGCCGCTGGGTGGCGCGATGGTCGCCGTGCAGGCCACCGAGGAGCAGGTCACGCCGTACCTCGGCGACCAGGTCGGCATCGCCGCCATCAACACCCCCAACGACCTGGTCATCTCCGGCGACGAGACCGCGACCCTCGCCGCCGCCGAGCAGCTCGCCGCGCGGGGCCACAAGACCAAGCGGCTGCCGATCCCGCTGGGCGCCCACTCCCACCTGATGGACCCGATGCTCGACGACTACCGCGCCGTCGCCGCGTCCATCACCCACCTCGAACCCCGCATCGGGCTGATCTCCACGGTCGACGGGCAGCCGCTGCGCTCCACGCCCGAGCACTGGGTCACCCAGGTCCGCCGGGCCGTACGCTTCCACGACGCCGTCCAGAACCTCACCGTCGACCACCACGTCGGGACCTTCCTCGAGATCGGCCCCGACACGGTCCTCGCCACCACCACCGGCGACGCCACCGGCATCGGCACCATGCGCCGGGGGCAGCCCGAGACGCACAGCCTCGCCCGGGCCGTCGGGCACCTCTTCACCGTCGGGACCGGCCTCGACGCCGACGCCTACTTCCCCGGCGCCCGCGAGGTGCCGCTGCCGACGTACCCGTTCCAGCGCCGGTCGTACTGGCTGCGGCCCACGGCCGGCAGCGACGTCGGCGCGGCCGGCCTCACCGCGGCGCGCCACCCGCTGCTCGGCGCGGTGCTGGGCGTCGTCGACACCGACCGGCTCGTGCTCACCGGGCGGCTCTCCCTGCGCGAGCAGCCCTGGCTGGTCGACCATGCCGTCCTCGACACGGTCCTGCTGCCCGGCACCGCGTTCCTCGAGCTGGCCGCGCACGCCGCCGAGCACACCGGCAGCGGCACGATCGAGGAACTCACCCTCCAGGCCCCGCTGACCTTGACCGAAGAGCAGCGGGTCAACATCCAGGTGTGGGTCGGCCGACCCGACGAGCAGGGCCGCCGCGAGTTCGGCGTGTACTCCCAGCCGGCCGGGCACACGCCGGGCGCGGAGTGGACGTGCCACGCCTCGGGCACGCTGGCCGACGCGCCCGCGCCGGCTCCGGTGGCCCACGAGTGGCCGCCACCCGGCGCGGAGCGCGTCGACGTCGGCGACTTCTACGGCTGGCTGCTGGCGCGTGGCTTCTGCTACGGCCCCGCCTTCCAGGGCGTCCAGGAGGTGTGGCGGCGCGACGACGAACTGTTCGCCCGGGCCACCCTGCGCGCCGAGGACGAGCCGGCCGCCGTGCGCTACGGCGTACACCCGGCGCTGCTCGACGCCGCCATGCACCCGCTGGTGCTGCACCTCGACGGCGGCGGGGGCCCGGCCGGCCGGGCCTGGCTGCCCTTCTCCTGGCGCGGCGTGCGGGTGCACCGCCGGGGGGCCTCGACGCTGCGGGTGCGGCTGACCCCCGCCGGCGAGAACACCCTGCGGGTGAGCACCACCGACGACGACGGCAACCCGGTGCTGAGCGCCGACGCGGTCGCGGTCCGGCCGGTCACGACGGACGGCCTGGCCGGCGCGAGCGGCCCCACCGCCGCGCTGTACCGCACGCAGTGGGAACCCGTGAGCGCCCCGACCGGCACCGGCAAGCCCGACGTCGAGGTGTTCCGCGTCGAGGCGGGCGACACCGCCGACGCCGTACGGCGATCCCTGCACGCCACCCTGGCGAGGGTCCAGGAGACGGCGGCGGGCACCGGCCGGCTGGCCGTGGTGACCCGGGGCGGGGACCTCGCGGGCGCCTCCGCGTGGGGCCTGGTCCGCTCCGCCCAGACCGAGCACCCGGACCGCTTCGTGCTCGTCGAGACCGACGGCACCGAGAAGTCCGAGCGCGCCCTCGCCGCCGCGCTCGCCACCGGGGAGCCTCAGGTCGCCATCCGGGACGGGGCGTTGACGGTGCCGCGGCTCGCCCGCCACGCCGCGTCCACCCCGGACGGCGCGCTGTTCGACGCGACGGGGGCCGTCCTGATCACCGGCGGCACCGGCACGCTCGGCGTCGCGCTCGCCCGCCACCTGGTCACCCGGCACGGCGCGGAACACCTCGTCCTCGCCTCCCGCCGGGGCCCGGACGCCCCGGGCGCCGCCGCCTTGGTCGAGGAGCTGACCGCCCTCGGCGCCACCACGGTCGACGTCGTCGCCTGTGACACCGCCGACCGCGAGGCGCTGGCCGCGCTGCTCGCCGGCCTCCCCCGGCCGCTGGCGGGGGTGGTCCACACCGCGGGCGTACTCGACGACGGCATCCTGGAGTCGCTCACGCCCGAACGCCTGGACACCGTCCTCCGGCCCAAGATGGACGCCGCACTCCACCTGCACGAGCTGGCCGGCGACGTGGAGCTGTTCGTGCTCTACTCCTCGGTCGCGAGCGTCATCGGCACCGCCGGGCAGGCGAACTACGCGGCGGCGAACGCGTTCCTCGACGGCCTGGCCGCACAGCGGCGGGCCGAGGGCCGCTCGGCGACCTCGCTGTCCTGGGGCCTGTGGGCGCAGGCCAGCGCCATGACCGGCCAGCTCGGCGAGACCGACCTGGCCCGCATCGCGCGCGGCGGTCTCCTGCCGCACAGCGTCGAGGAGGGGCACGCGCTGTTCGACGCGGCGTGCCGCTCGAACGAGGCGCACCTGGTGCCCGTCACCATCGACGTCGCCGCGGTACGCGCCGCGTCGGACGCCGCGCCGCCGCTGCACGGCCTGGCCAGGGTGCCGCGCCGGCGGCAGGCCGCGACCCGGCCGGGCGCCTCCGCGCTGGCCCGCGAGCTGGCCGGACGCAGCGAACAGGAGCAGCGCGGGCTGCTGCTCGACATCGTGCGTACGCAGGTCGCGACCGTGCTCGCCCAGCCGGACGTGGACGCCGTCTCCGTGGCCGAGCCGTTCCGCCAGCTCGGCTTCGACTCGCTGATGGCCGTCGAGTTGCGCAACCGGCTGAACACCGCGACGGGGCTGCGCCTGCCCGCGACGCTGACCTTCGACTACCCCACCCCGGAGGCCCTCGTCGAGTACCTGCGGGGCGAGCTGGGCGGCCGGGAGGAGGAGCCGGCGCCCGTCGCGGCGGCGGTCGCCACCCGCCCGACCGACGAGCCCATCGCGATCGTCGGCATGGCCTGCCGCTACCCCGGCGGCGTCAGCTCGCCGGACGAGCTGTGGCAGCTGCTCGTCGACGGCGGCGAGGGCATCAGCGGCTTCCCGACCGACCGGGGCTGGCAGCTGGACACCCTGTTCGACCCCGACCCGGACACCCCCGGCACCAGCTACGTCGACCGGGGCGGATTCCTGCTCGACGCGGCCGGCTTCGACGCGGAGTTCTTCGGCATCAGCCCCCGCGAGGCGCTGGCGATGGACCCGCAGCAGCGGGTGTTCCTGGAGACCTGCTCGGCGGCGCTGGAGAACGCCGGCCTGCGGCCGGACGCGCTGCGCGGCTCACCCACCGGCGTGTTCACCGGCCTCATGACGCACGACTACGCCGCGGGGGCGAGCGCCGTGCCCGACGGTGTCGAGGGGTTCCTGGGCACCGGAACCGCGGGCAGTGTCGCCTCGGGCCGGGTGGCGTACACGTTCGGGCTGGAGGGGCCGGCGGTCACCGTCGACACCGCCTGCTCGTCGTCGCTGGTCGCCCTGCACCTCGCCGTGCAGGCGCTGCGCTCCGGCGAGTGCTCCCTCGCGCTGACCGGCGGCGTGACCGTCATGTCCACGCCCAGCCTGTACGTCGAGTTCTCCAAGCAGCGGGGTCTCGCCCGCGACGGCCGGTGCAAGTCGTTCGCCGCCGCCGCGGACGGCACCGGCTGGGCGGAGGGCGTCGGCGTGCTGGTCGTCGAGCGGCTGTCGGACGCCCGCCGCAACGGCCACCGGATCCTCGCCGTCGTACGCGGAACGGCCGTCAACCAGGACGGCGCCTCCAACGGCCTCACCGCCCCCAACGGGCCCTCCCAGCAGCGGGTCATCCGGTCGGCGCTGGCCAACGCCGGGCTGTCGGCGAACCAGGTGGACGCCATCGAGGCGCACGGCACCGGCACCGCCCTGGGCGACCCCATCGAGGCCCAGGCGATCCTCGCCACCTACGGCCAGGACCGCGAACAGCCACTCTGGCTCGGCTCGCTCAAGTCCAACATCGGCCACGCCCAGGCCGCCGCCGGCGTCGGCGGGGTCATCAAGATGGTCCTCGCCCTGCGCAACGGGCTGCTGCCGCGCACCCTGCACGTCGACGAGCCGTCGCCGAAGGTGGACTGGTCGGCGGGCTCGGTCGCGCTGCTGACCGAGCCGGCCGAGTGGCAGCGCAACGGCCACCCGCGCCGCGCGGGGGTGTCCTCGTTCGGCGTCAGCGGCACGAACGCGCACGTGATCATCGAGGAGCCCCCCGCCGAGCCGGACGCCGCCGACGCCGGCACGCCCTCGCCGGCCCTGCCGTGGCTGCTGTCCGCCCGCTCGGAGCAGGCCCTGCGGGAGCAGGCCCGCCGCCTGCACGATCATCTCGCGGCCCGCCCCGAGCTGCCGGACGCCGACGTCGCGCGTTCCCTGGCCGCCCGGGTCCGGTTCACGCAGCGGGCCGCCGTCGTCGGGACCGACCGGCGGGAACTCCTCGACGGTCTCGCCGCGCTGGCCGCCGGCCGGGAAGCCGTCAACCTGGTCACCGGCACCCCCGGTACGGGCAGGTTGGCGTTCCTGTTCACCGGGCAGGGCGCACAACGACTCGGCATGGGCGCCGAACTCGCCGCCGCGTACCCCGTCTTCGCCACCGCCTTCGACGAGGTCTGCACCGCGTTGGACAAACACCTCGACCGACCCCTACGCGAGATCATCGACACCGACGAGCTACACCAGACCGGCTACACCCAACCCGCCCTGTTCGCCTTCGAAGTCGCCCTCCACCGACTCCTCGAATCCTGGGGCATCCACCCCGACCACCTCGCCGGCCACTCCATCGGCGAACTCACCGCCGCCCACATCGCCGGCATCCTCGACCTCACCGACGCCGCCACCCTCGTCGCCGCCCGCGCCCGACTCATGCAGAACCTCCCCACCGGCGGCGCAATGATCGCCGTGCAGGCCACCGAGGACCAGGTCACCCCACACCTCAACGACACCGTCGGCATCGCCGCCATCAACACCGCCACCGACCTCGTCATCTCCGGCGACGAAACCGCCACCCTCACCACCGCCGAAACACTCGCCGCACAGGGCCACCGCACCAAACGCCTCACCGTCTCCCACGCCTTCCACTCCCACCTGATGGACCCCATGCTCGACGACTACCGAGCCGTCGCCGCCTCCATCACCCACCACGAACCCCGCATCCCCGTCACCTCCACCGTCACCGGCCGACCCCTCACCCCCACCCCCGAGCACTGGGTCGACCAGGTCCGCCACACCGTCCGCTTCCACGACGCCGTCACCACCCTCACCACCACCTGCAACGTCGACACCTTCCTCGAAATCGGCCCCGACACCGTCCTCGCCACCGCCGCCGCCAGCGGCGACGCCACCGCCATCGCCACCACCCGCCGCGGACAACCCGAGACCCACACCCTCACCACGGCCGTCGGGCGGCTCTTCACCGCCGGGGCCGGCCCCGACGCCGACGCGTACCGGGCGGGTGCCCGCGAGGTGGAGCTGCCGACGTACCCGTTCCAGCACCAGCGGTACTGGCTGGTCCCCGACGACTCCCCCGCCGACGCCGGCGGACTCGGGCTCGGGGCGGCGGACCACCCGCTGCTCGGCGCGGTGCTGGCGCTCGCCGACTCCCAGCGGAGCGTGCTCACCGGCCGGCTCTCCCTGCGCGAACAGCCCTGGCTCGCCGACCACGCCGTCCTGGGCACGGTCCTGCTTCCGGGCGCCGCCTTCGTCGAACTCGCACGGCGCGCCGCCGAGCACGTCGACCTCGACCGCATCGAGGAGCTGACCCTGCACGCGCCGCTGGTGCTGCCAGCGGACGGCGCGGTGCTGATCCAGGTGGAGGTCGGGGAACCCGATGAGGCCGGGCGCCGGCCGCTGCGGGTGCACTCCCGGCGCGAGGACGCACCCGACGGCGAGCCGTGGACGCAGCACGCGAGCGGCCTGCTCGACGCCGCCGCGGAGCCCGAGACCGGCTGGGCCGGTGAGTGGCCGCCCGCCGACGCCGTCCCCGCCCCGGTCGAGGAGCTGTACGACCGCGTCGCCGACCTCGGCGTCGACTACGGGCCCGCGTTCCGGGGACTGGTGGCGGCCTGGCGGCGCGGCGACGAGCTGCTCGCGGAGGTCGCGCTCCCCGTCGACGCGCCCACGGGCCGCTTCGGACTGCACCCGGCGCTGCTGGACGCGGCCCTGCACCCGATCTCCCTGGCCACCGGGGCCGACGGTCCGCTGCGCCTGCCGTTCAGCTGGCACGGCGTACGGGTGTCGACCACCGGGGCGACGGCCCTGCGGGTGCGGATCACGCCCACCGCTCAGGACGCGTACGCCCTGGCGCTCGCCGACGGCGCCGGGATGCCGGTGGCCACGGTCGAGTCGCTGGTCACGCGCCCGGTGACGATCGAGCAGCTGCGCTCCGCCGCCGGCCCGGACGGGCTGCACCGGTTGGAGTGGCTGCCGGTCCCCACGCCCGTGGCCGCCCCCGCCGGCGCCTTCGACGTGTTCCAGGTCGGGACCGGTACGGACGCCGAGGCGGTACGGGCCGCCGTGCACGACGCGCTCGCGGCGGTCCAGGAGTGGCTGCCCGGCGACCGCTCCCCGCTGGTGTTCGTGTCCCGGGGCGCCACCGACGGCACGAACCCGGCGGGGGCGGCGGTCTGGGGCCTGGTCCGCTCGGCGCAGACGGAGCACCCCGATCGTTTCGTCCTCGTCGACACCGACGATCCGGCTCTCGTCGGCGCGGCCGTCGCGACCGGCGAGCCACAGGTCGCCGTCCGCGACGGGGTGCCGACCGTGCCACGCCTCGCGACCTTCGCGGCCGAGTCGGACCGCCGCCTGTTCGACCCGGCGGGCAGCGTGCTGGTCACCGGCGGCACCGGCGCACTGGGCGCCGCGCTGGCCCGCCACCTGGTCACCGCGCACGGTGCGCGGCACCTCGTGCTGACCTCCCGCCGAGGGCCGGCCGCGCCGGGCGCCGCGGAGCTGACGGCCGAGCTGGAGTCGCTGGGCGCCAGGGTCACGGTGGCCGCCTGCGACGCCGCGGACCGGGCCGCGCTGTCGGCGCTGCTGACGTCCCTGCCCGACCTGGTCGGTGTCGTGCACGCGGCGGGCGTGCTGGACGACGGTACGGTCGAGTCGCTCACGCCGGAGCGGGTGGACGCGGTGCTGCGGGCGAAGGTCGACGCCGCGCTGAACCTGCACGAGCTGGCCGGCGACGTCGAGATGTTCGTGCTGTTCTCCTCGGCGACCGGGGTGCTGGGCACGGCGGGCCAGGCGAACTACGCGGCGGCGAACGCCTTCCTTGACGCGCTCGCCACGCGGCGGCGGGCGTCCGGCCTCGCGGCGACGTCGCTGGCCTGGGGGCTGTGGCGCAGCGGCGGCGCGATGACCGGCGGGCTGACCGAGGCCGACCTCGCCCGCATCGCGCGCACCGGCGTGCTGGCGCACACCGTGGAGGAAGGGCTCGCGCTGTTCGACGCCGCCTGCCGGACGGACGAGCCGTGTCTGGTCCCGATCCGGTTGGACGTGGCCGCCCTGCGCACGAGCACGTCGGCGCCGCCACCGCTGCGCTCCTTCACCCGGTCCCGGCGCGCCTCCTCTCCCGGCAGTGCGGTGTCGCTGTCCAGCCGGCTGGCCGGCCTCGCCGGGCCCGAGCAGCGCGAGGTGCTGCTGACCCTGGTACGCACGAACGTGGCCGCCGTGCTGGCGCACGGCTCGGTGGAGACCGTCCGGGCGGAGCAGGCGTTCAAGCAGATGGGCTTCGACTCGCTGACGGCGGTGGAGCTGCGCAACCGGCTCAACCAGGCCACCGGACTGCGCCTGCCGGCGACGCTGACGTTCGACCACCCCACGCCCGCGGCCCTCGTGGAGCACCTGGTCGGTGAGCTGGGCGGCAACCAGGCACAGCTCAACCTGCGTGCCCTCGTCGACGGCATCGCCAGGGTGGAGGCGACGCTGGAGCTGGTGGACGCGGCGCAGACGGCGGAGACGGACATCGCCGCGGCCCTGCAACGGCTGCTGACCAGGTGGCGCGACAAGTCCAGCCCCGCGGAGGCCAAGGACCTCGCCTCGGTCACGGCGGACGACCTGTTCGACATCCTGGACAGCGAGCTGGACAACGTCTGACCCGGGGACCAGCCACGACCGGCCCCCGTCCCGACGCACGTTCGGGGCGGGGGCCGGTCCGCTCGCGGGACGCACGAGACGCCCGCCGGGGCCGGCGACGGCCCGGACCGGAGACGGCCCCGACCGGAGACGGCCCGCTTAGCCAACGGGGCGTTTAGCAACGGCCCGCTTAGCAACGGTCCGGACCGGAGACGGGCCCCCCGCCCGGGGCCCGACCCCGCCCCCCGGCCCCGGGGCGTCCGGGGGGCGGGTGGGCCGTTCGAGATGTCCTGCGATCACCGGTGCTTCAGCCGGTCGTCCGCGCGTGCGGGATGTCGTCCGGGCCGGACCGGTGGTGTCGCCGCGTGACGGGGAGCCGGGCGCGGGACCCGGTCGCCGTCACCTCTTCGGGGCGATCTGTGCCCCCGTCCGCGCGTCGAACACCGAGATGGCCTCCACCGGGCAGAAGTCGGCGGCCTCCAGCACGGCGTCGGCCGGCGCCACCAGGTCGGCCTTTGGCCGGGAGACCGGCTCCATCGTGAAGTGCTCCGGCGCGCTGCCGATGCAGAAGCCCGAGCTGACGCATCTGGGGGAGTCCACCGTCAGCCGCCATGCGGCCTGGTCGTCCGCGTTCGCGCTCACTGCCGCCCCTCTCGTCCCACGTCGGCGTCACCGGGCCGTCCGGCCTTCAGCGGGCAGCCCACGTCAGCTCACCACCGAGTACTTCTGCCAACCCGTCGCGAGGACCTCCGGCGCGGAGAACGTGGCCGAGGGCTGCTCCGAATCGAACTTGCCGTTGTGCAGGTGGACGACGAGCGTGCCGTCGGCGCGTACGGCCAGCAGGTCCGGCCGGCCGTCGAGGTCGATGTCGGTCACCGAGATGTGAGCGAACTCCTGCCAACCCCGGCCGAGCGTGAACCACCGGCCCTCGCCCCGCCACCAGGGGCCCTCGCCGGAGGTGTCGTGCGCGAACTCGTACAGGTCGAGGTCGCCGTTGGCGCGGCGGACCAGCAGGTCAGGCCGGCCGGTGCCGGTGACGTCGGCCATCGCCAGCGGGAGGTCCTCGACGTCGACCGTCACCAGGCGGTGCGCGGTGCGGTCGTACGTCTCGTTCTGCTTGACCTGACGCTGGTTGAAGAACGCGTCCACGTGGCCCGCGTCCTGCTCGCGGCCGAACATGTCGTCGCAGCCGTCCAGGTCGACGTCCGCGATGCCCAGGGTCTCCCACTTCTTGTCGTCGCGCGCGCCCGAGATGCGGATCGGCTCGCCGAGGGTGTCGAGACCGTTCAGGCCGCCCCTGTTCGGGTACAGGAAGATGCCGTGCGTCTCGTTCATGTGGCTCATGCTCACGCCGATGACGTCGGCGTAGCCGTTGCCGTTGACATCGATGGGACGGACCAGTCCGTGGTTCCGGTTCGGATGGAAACCGGTGCTGATCAGCTCGGGCTCGTCGAACGTCTCGCCACCACGGAAGCTGCCGCTGTGCGGGAAGACCCACAGCTCGCCCGTGGCGTCGTCACGGGCCATGATGTCCATCTTCCCGTTCCCATTGAACGAACGACAGTGACCATTCCCGCTCATGCGTGCCACAAACTACCTCCACGTACGCCCCAGGATCCGACAGTCCGATCATCACGAAGGGAAGCTGGGCGAGGTAACCCCTACCCGCACCCCTCACCACCCGCAAGACGGCGACCGGCGAGAAATCGACATGCGACAAAGCCGACTTACAGTTATTTACGTTGATCGATACCCACGCCGCCGACCACGACCACTAGAGGATTGATCGAAGACAGGGAATCCACAACCTTCTGCGGCGTCGATTTCGGCCACGTGACGTCGAGGCCACTGCCGGAGCGCCCCTCCGCACGTCGACCGGCCGGCGGGAAGGCCTCCCACCAGGAGTCCCTACCCCCACGCCGGCCTACGCGAAGTTTCGACGCCGGCCGCAGGCGGGCGCGGGCCGGCGGGGCGGGCACACTCGCGGCCGCCGGGCGGGCGCACGGGCAGGGCCAGCCGGAGCACGCACGGGGGCCCGGCCGGACGAGCCGGCCGGGCCCCTGGGCGGTGCGGTTCAGCCGCCGAGGCTCGCCGCCGCGGAGGCGATCGCCGGGGCGAAGGTGCTCACCTGGGTGTAGACGCCGGGGTAGGAGGGCCGGGCGCAGCCGTTGCCCCAGCTCACGATGCCGACCTGGATCCAGGCGTTGCTCGCGTCCCGCCGGAACATCGGGCCGCCCGAGTCCCCCTGGCAGGTGTCGATGCCGCCGCTGGCGTAGCCGGCGCAGATCTCCTCGCTCGCGATGACCTGGCCGCCGTAGTAGGAGTTGCAGGTCGCGTCACTGACGAACGGCACGCTGGCCTTGCGCAGATAGCGCTGCTGCGCGCCGCCCTCGCGGGTGGCACCCCAGCCGGCGACCGTGAAGGTGCCGTTGTCGTACGCGGTGCTGGTGGCGATCTTCAGCGTCGGGAGCGAGGTGACCGGCGTGGCCAGCCGGATCAGGGCCCAGTCCTTGCCGTTGCCGTTGTAACCGGGCGCCCGGTAGACGTAGTTCGAGCGCACCTGGATCCGGCTCGACGACTGCAGGTCCACCACGCCGAGGGTGGCGGTGATGCTGGTGTTGGCACCGGTCCTGCCGACGCAGTGGGCGGCCGTCAGCACCAGGTTCGGGCTGTAGAGGGAACCGCCGCAGCCCATGGAGAGCCGCACCATGAAGGGGAACTCACCCTGCGCGGCCAGCGTCCCGCCCACGACGTACGGGGTCACCTCGGGCCCGGGCTTGGCGGAGGCCGGAACGGCCAGGACGAACGAGCCGGCGGTGACCGCCACCAACGCGGCGGCCAACCGGCCGACGAGTGTGCGCCAACGGACCATGGGAGCCTCCCGAACCCTCGCGACGCGCCGAGGCGGCGCGCCGGCAAACCGATGGCGGGAGCCTATGGACATTCATCGATGGCTAGCAACGGTCCGACACATCCCGGGTCGGTCATACCGTCGCCGGGCAGCATCCGACACGCCCGACCGGACGCCGCCCGTTTTGCACCGGGACCGCCCGGGTACGGCCTGGGCATGGACACGAACACGAAGGCACACCTGGTTGGCGGACCCCGCGACGGCAGCACCATCGACACGGGCGGGGACGCCCTCGTCGAGGTGGAGATCGAAGGGATGATGCACCGCTACGTCCGGACCACGAAGCAGCACGGCGAGGACGGCACGGTCTACAACTACGACGGCATGGTGGCCCCCGACGGCGGGGAGCCCGGCGTCGAGGACCCGCAGGCGCGGGTGGCCTCGCCGAAGGCCGACGCGGAGGGCCACGGCGGGAAGCACTGAGCTGCGGATCAGCCTTGGCCGGGCGCGGATGAACCGCGGCCGGCCGGGTAAGAAGCCGCGACCTGGTGGAACGACCGAGGGTCGCGAGAGTCCGCGACCGGACGCGCGGGCGGGCGGCGCAGGCCGACCCGCCCGGGCGTACGGTCAGTTGTTGCTGATCCAGTTCCAGGCCGACACGACCCACTCGGTCTGCTGCAGGTAGGCGATCCCGAGGCCGGCCAGGAAGACCGCCGTCACCAGGTGCGCCCCGCGCGCGCTGCGCCGTACCCGGCCCAACTGCCGCTCCAGCACCACCCGACCGAGCAGCCGGGCCAACGCGAAGAGGCCGGCGGCCACCAGCAGGCTCAGCAGGAAGATCAGGAACGGGCCGGCCAGGTCGCCGCCGCCCGAGATGGCCCAGATCCCCCAGCAGACGAAGGCGAAGAGCCCGCCGGCGGCACTCCACTCACCGCCGCGCTTCAACTGCTCGACGTGCCAGCTCAGCGGCCGGCGCGGCACCGGCCCGCCCGGCCACCCCGTACCCGTCGGCTCGTGCTCGACGACGGGGAACGGCTCGGTGCGCGACGTCCGGGACTGCCCGACCGAGGCCACCCCCCGCTGGAACGCATCGCGCTGCTGCGGCACCCCGACACCGGGCTGCGGCGGCACCTCGACGGTCCGCTCGGCCCACGGCTGCGTCTGGTCGACCATCTCGTCCCTCCCCTGGACCCGACGGCGACCACCGGCCGCCGTCCGTTCCGAGGGTAGCCAGCCGACAAACTGGCCGCCGAGGCCGCACCGGGCACGGCCCACGGTCGCCGGCCCCGACGGCGGGCGTCAGCGCCCGGGCGGCGACCCGCCACCGCGTCGTCGTGACCGAGGTCACCCGCCCCTCGGCGTCCCGGCGGGTGCGGAGAGGGCGGCCACGGGCCGGCCGCACACCCGGCCGGCGGACCCGAGGGCCGCGACGGGCCGGCCGGCACCACCAGGGAGGCCGGGGAGCCGAGGGCCGGCGCGACGGGACCGCTCCCCCGTGGTGGACGCGCGAGCCGGCGCCGGCCGGGCCGGAGCGGTACGGTCGTCTGATGGGCGACACGGAGCGACGCCGACGCCGGCTACGGCACCCGAGCACTGACACGGGCGGCACCGAGGGCCCGAACGCGGCAACCGCCGGCGTGCACGACGGTCCCGAGCCACCGCGCGGTCGCCGGGGCGGCCCGGGCGACGAGGGTGACCGGGGTCTGCGGGGTCTCGTCGGCCCCGGCTCCTCCCAGGTGAGCGTGACCGCCGCGATGCGGGCCCGTGACGCGGCCCGTCCCACGGACGAGGACCTGGCCGAGGCCGAGGAACGCGTCGTGTTCATCCGTCGCAACTGGACGCCCCGCGAGGACCTCCCCCGCCGCTGAACCGACCCGACAGACCGCCGCCCGCCCTGCGCGGCCGGGCTCCGACGCGGCCAGGCCGAGCGACCCGGTAGAGGCCGCCGACCAGGCCGAGCGACCCGGTAGGGACGACCGACCAGGCCGGTCGGCCCGGCAGGCCGGTGGGCGGTCAGGGCAGCGCGGGAAGCTGGCGGCCGGTCTCGTAGTCGGCCACCTGGGCGATCCGGCGGGCGTGCCGCTCGTTGCCCGAGAACGGGGTGGTCAGGAACGCCTCGACGATGGCGGTGGCCTCGTCCAGCGTGTGCTGGCGGGCGCCGACCGCGACGACGTTCGCGTCGTTGTGCTCGCGGGCCAGTTGGGCGGTCTCGATGCTCCAGGCGAGGGCCGCCCGGACGCCGGCCACCTTGTTCGCGGCGATCTGCTCGCCGTTGCCCGAGCCGCCGATGACCACCCCGAGGCTGCCGGCGTCAGCCACGACCCGGTCGCCGGTGTGCAGGCAGAAGGCCGGGTAGTCGTCGTCCGGGTCGAAGGCGTGCGGGCCGACGTCGACCACGTCGTGCCCCTCCTTGGTCAGATGGTTGACCAGGTGCACCTTCAACTCGAAACCGGCGTGGTCGGATCCCAGGTAGACGCGCATACCGCGCAGTCTGTCAGGCGCGCCTCCGGGACGACGCGCGGGCGGCGTCCCGGAGGCGGATTCGTCACAGGGTCAGCGGGACAGCTCGGCGAGCACCAGGCCGCCGCGGGCCTTCGGGGTGAACCAGGTGCTCTTGCGCGGCATCTTCTCCCGCGCCAGGTTGACCGCGACGAAGTCGTCCACCGTCACCGGTGCGACCAGCACCGCCAGCTCGGCCCGCCCCGCGTCGACCTCGCCGGTCAGCCAGCTCGCCGGGTAGTCGCCGCCGACGTAGGTGATCCGCTTGTCGCCCGGGTCGAGCCCGAGCGCGTCGCGCAGCAGCAGCCGCTCGACCAGGGCGTGGTCCAGGTTCTCCAGCCGGTTGTCGCCGACGTGCGGCAGGGTGACCGCGTACCCCTGGCCGGCGAGGTGCAGGTGCACGGTGCCGCCGGCCGCCGGAACCTCGACCGGGCCGTCGATCGGGCTGATCTCCGCGCCGGCGGCGCGCAGCCGGGCCAGCAGGTCGTCGGCGGTGGTGGTCAGCTCGCTGATCAGCCGGTTGTAGGGCTGGATCGCCACCGACGCCGGAGTCGTGATCACCGACAGGAAGCGCGGCAGCCCGCCGGTCTGCGCGGCCAGGCTGCGGTGGTTGCCGTCGGCCACGACCAGCTCGCCGCCGCCCGCCAGGGCGGTCAGCTCGTCCTGGCGCGGGCCCGGCCCGAGCAGCCAGATGGCGTGGGTGCGCCCGGCCTGGTCGGTGTCGGTCGCGGCCGGCGCGCCGGCCGCGTCGGTCGCCGCCGCGAGGGCGGCGTGCAGCTCGTCGCCGCGCCCGGTCTGCAACAGGAGTACGGGCGACAGCAGGTGACCGAGCGCCTCGGCCAGGGCCACCCGCTCCCGCACCTTGGCGATGAAGACGTCCTCGTTGCGGATGACCAGGCCGGGCTCGTCGGCCCGGGTGGAGATCTGGTCGGTGTCGACCATGGCGAAGAGCCCGTACGCGTTCTCCTCCCCCGGCGCGCTGATCCGGTACAGGACCACGACCTGCTCGGCGGGCGTGTAGCTGCCGTCGGCCTTGGCCTCGGCGAGCCGGGTCACCGCGTCCGGCAGGGCGTCGAGGAAGGGCTTCCCCAGGCTCTCCGGCGCCCGGTGCGGCATCTCGATGCCGAGGGCACTGTGCGGGTTCGCCTCGATGATCGCGGTGATCTCCGCGTCGTCGGCGAACTCGTCGTAGTTCTGCGCGCCGGTGCCGCCAGTGGTGATCCAGGCCCGGGCGATCGGATGCACGACCGTCATGTGCGAAGACGCTACCGGCGACCCGAGTCCCGCCGACGCGGGACCCGCGCGGGGTCCACCAGATGAAAGGCGGGCGCCGGGCCTCAGGTGCGGTCGGGCCGTCCCGCCGTCCGACGGTGCCGGCCGCCCGACGTGGGGGTGCCCGCGAGTCGCCGGCCGGGCCCGCCCGGTCCGGCGGGCACGATCCTGCGGGGTCCGGCCGACGTCGCCGGCGCCGGCCGGTGCTCGGCCGGCACGGCGGCTCGGGCTTCGGCCGGTGCGATGGCTCGGGCCTCTGCCGGCACGGTGCCTCGGGCCTCGGCCGGCACGGCGGCTCGGGCCACGGCCGGTGCGATGGCTCGGGGCTCGGCCGGCACCGGCGGGTGCGTGCCCGGCGGGGTGAGCCGGGAGGTCACCGGCACGCGGGCGACGCCGACCACGATCGGCGGGGCGAGCAGGTCCACCATGTGGGCGGGAAGGTCGGGACGGACCGCCGGCCAGCGGGAGTCGTCGACCGACCAGTACGCCTCGTCCGGGCGCTCGGTCACCCCCTCCCGGGTCGACGGATCGTCACCGGGCACACGGTGCTTGGCCATCGGAACTGCCTCCACGAGCTGCGGGGTGCGGCCCTGCGGGTCGCTGCGGCGGACACCGGGGCCAACGATCCCGCCGCCGTCCCGGTGACGCCCCGCGCCCCCTCCCCGGCCCGCCTCGTCCCACATCCCGGCGCCGAGGCGAGGGATCCGGGCCGGGAAGCCGGCCGAGAGATCCGGGCCGGGAAGCCGACGCGAACCCCTCGACCGACGGGGGCCGATCAGTCGAAGATCGGGTCGAGGTCGCGGGAGCGCTTGAGCTCGTAGAAGCCCGGGGTGCCGGCGACCAGCAGGACGCCGTCCCAGAGCCGGCCGGCGGCCTCGCCCTTCGGCGCCGGGGTGACCACCGGGCCGAAGAAGGCGACGGTGCCGCCGTCGGGGCCGGGCGCGTGGATCACCGGGGTCCCGACGTCGGTGCCGACCGGACGCATGCCGGCCTCGTGGCTGGCCCGCAGCGCCTCGTCGTGACCGGTGCCCTCGGCGGCGTCGGCAAGCTCCGGGTCGAGCCCGACGTCGGTCAGCGCGGCCACGAACAGCTCCCGCGTGAGCTTCTCCTGCCCGAGGTGGATCCGGGTACCCATCGCGGTGTAGAGCTTCCGGACGGCGTCCTGCCCGTACCGCTGCTCCACCGCGATGCAGACCCGCACCGGGCCCCAGCCGGTGCGCATCAGCTCCTGGTACTGCTCGGGCAGCTCGCGGCCCTCGTTGAGCACCGACAGGCTCATCACGCGGAACCGGACGTCCACGTCCCGGACCTGCTCCACCTCCAGCAGCCAACGGGAGGTGATCCACGCCCACGGGCAGAGAGGGTCGAAGAACATGTCTACGGCGGCACGCTCGCTCACGGCTGGTCCCTTCACGACGGATGCGCCGGCCTCCCGGCGCCTCCTGCGATCCTCACCCCCGCCGGTGTCGATCGACAGCGGAATGAGAGCGTGACCTCGCCCACCACGGGGTGTTAGTGCATGGAAGACTCGAATCCGGCCGTCACGAGCGGCCGATGACGACGCCAACAGGCGTACGGCGAGACGAGATGGAGACGAATAGTGCCGGGAGTGCGCAACCTGACGCAGGTCGAGGCCACCGAGCGGGCCCGCCTGCTCGACGTGACCGGATACGACATCAGTCTTGATCTCTCATCCGCCGTACGGGCGGCGGACGCTCGCACCTTCCGCTCGAGGACCGAGGTCCGGTTCCGGTGCGCGCAGCCCGGCGCGAGCACCTTCATCGAGCTGGCCGCCGACTCGGTGCGGTCCGCGACGCTGAACGGCGCCCCGGTGGACCTGACCGACTGGTCGGCCGAGAAGGGCCTGACCCTGTCGGGACTGGACGACGAGAACACGCTGGTCGTCGAGGCGGACTTCGTGTACTCCAACAGCGGGCAGGGCCTGCACCGCACCGTCGACCCGGTCGACGGCGAGACGTACCTCTACAGCCAGTTCGAGACCGCCGACGCCCAGCGGGTCTTCGCCTGCTTCGACCAGCCCGACCTGAAGAGCGTCTACACCTGGCACGCCACCGTCCCGGACCACTGGAAGGTGGTCTCCAACATGCCGGTGGAGCGGGAGGAGGCGGCGGGCGAGGGACTGAAGACGGTCCACCTCGCCACCTCGGTGCGGATGAGCACCTACATCACCGCCCTCTGCGCCGGGCCGTACCACGAGGTGCGCGACAGCCACGACGGCATCGACCTGGGCGCGTTCTGCCGGGCCTCGATGGCGCAGCACCTCGACTCGGACGACCTCTTCCTGGTCACCAAGCAGGGCTTCGACTTCTTCCACGAGAAGTTCGGCGTGCGCTACCCGCTGCCCAAGTACGACCAGCTCTGGGTGCCCGACTTCAACGCCGGCGCGATGGAGAACTTCGGCTGCGTCACGCACGCCGAGTCGCACTACCTCTTCCGCTCCCAGGTGACCGACTACGAGTACGAGCAGCGGGCGAACACGATCCTGCACGAGCTGGCGCACATGTGGTTCGGTGACCTGGTCACCATGCGCTGGTGGAACGACCTGTGGCTCAACGAGTCGTTCGCCGAGTGGGCCAGCCACCTGTGCAACACCCACGCCACCCGGTTCCGCGAGGCCTGGACGACGTTCCTGTGCATCCGCAAGAACTGGGGCTACCGGCAGGACCAGCTCTCCTCCACCCACCCGGTCTACTGCGAGATGCCGGACCTGGAGGCGGTCGAGGTCAACTTCGACGGCATCACCTACGCCAAGGGCGCGAGCGTGCTCAAGCAGCTGGTCGCGTACGTGGGCGAGGAGTCGTTCCTGGCCGGGTTGCGGGCCTACTTCGCCAAGCACGCCTGGGGCAACACCACCTTCGAGGACCTGCTCACCGAGCTGGAGGCGGCCTCCGGCCGCGAGCTGCGCAAGTTCGCCGCCCAGTGGCTGGAGACGGCGCAGGTCAACACCCTGCGGCCGGAGCTGACGATCGGCGCGGACGGCGCCTACGAGCAGGTGGTGGTGCTCCAGGAGGCGCCCGCCGGGCACCCGACGCTGCGTACGCACCGGATCGGGGTGGGCCTCTACGACCTGACCGACGGCCGGCTGGTCCGCCGCGAGCGGCACGAGGTGGACGTCGCCGGCGAGCGGACGGAGTTGTCCGCGCTGCGTGGTGTGCCCGCCGCCGACGTGCTGCTGCTCAACGACGACGACCTCACCTACACCAAGCTGCGCCTCGACGAGCGGTCGATGGCCACCGTGGTGCAGCACATCGCCGGCTTCGAGGCGTCGCTGGCCCGCGCGCTGTGCTGGACCGCCGCCTGGGACATGACCCGCGACGCCGAGCTGGCCGCCCGCGACTACGTGGCGCTGGTGCTGGCGGGGCTGCCCGCCGAGACCGACATCAACCTGGTCAACGCCGCCCTGCCCCAGACCGTCTCGGCGCTGACCTTCTACGCCGACCCGGCCTGGGCGCCGACCGGCTGGGCGGAGCTGGCCCGCACCGCCCGTACGACGCTGACGTCCGCGGAGCCGGGCAGCGGCTTCCAGCTCACCTGGGCCCGCGCCTACGCGCAGGCGGCCCGCTCGGCCGAGGACCTGGCCACCCTGCGTGGCTGGCTGGCCGGCACCGACGTCCCGGCCGGCCTGGCCATCGACACCGAGCTGCGCTGGGCCGTGCTGGACGCGCTGGTGGCCAACGGCGCCGCCGGTGCCGCCGAGATCGAGGCGGAGCTGGCCAGGGACCGGACGGCCAGCGGCGAGCGGGAGGCCGCGTACGCGCGCGCGCTGGTGCCGACGGCGGAGAACAAGGCCGGCGTGTGGGCCGAGCTGACCGGCTCGCAGGCGCTGCCGAACTGGCGCATCCGGGCGCTGTTGGAGGGCCTCAACCACCCGGCGCAGACCGAACTGGTCGCGCCCTACCGGGAGAAGTACTTCGCCACGGTGGCCGACATCTGGAGCCGCTGGGACAGCGAGCCCGCGCAGGAGTTCGCGCAGCTCGCGTACCCGATGCTCCTGGTCGAGGACGAGACCGTGGCGGCCACCGACGCGTGGCTGGCGGGTGAGGGCCACCCGGCGTCGCTGCGGCGGCTGGTGGCGGAGGGCCGCGACGGCATCGTCCGCACCCTGCGGGGCCGCGAGCGGGACGCGCGCAGCGCCTGAGCGGGGCACCCTGTGACAGGACGACGGAGCCCGGTCCACCTGGTGGACCGGGCTCCGTCGTGTGGTGCGGATCGCGCGGGACGCGCGCGGGTCGCTCAGCCCTTGCCGGCGTGGCTGGCGAGCTGGTCGAGGCCGATGATGACGCCGCCGGCCAGGTCGCCGCCGCCGAACGCCGCCACCATGGAGAGCGCGGCGAGCCGGGCGTAGGTGTCGGGGATGCGCTTGCGGGCGTGCCGACCGGTGACGATCTCCAGCTGCCGCTGGTTGGGCGACACCGCGATCAGGACCGACCGGTCGGGCTCGGCGAGCTGGCGGTGCAGCCGCTCGGCGTGCTCCCGGACCGGCTCGTCGAGGCCGCCGACGAAGACCGAGAAGACCAGGCCGGTGCCCTGGTCGGCCAGGCGCAGGGCCTCGTCGATGCGCAGCAGCTGGCGGGTCGAGAACGGCCCGTCCAGCACCTCGGGCGGGGTCCCCGCCTGCTTCTCACCAACGGTCACTTGCGCCTCCGGTTCCACCGGCCGGCGGCTCGACGCCGGCCCGCTCGAGCTTGTGGCTGGTCAGCGCCGGCGCCTGGGCGCCCGCTGCCAGGGCGGTGCCGGCCGAGTCGGCCAGCTGCTCCGGCCGGCCCAGGAACCAGACCGGAGTGAAGTCGAAGGGCCGGCCCGGTCGGTAGCGCTTGGCGCCGCCACCGCCACCACGGTTGCCGGCGTACGCCAGGCCGGCGATCACCAGCACCGCGGCCGCCGGGATGCCGACGAAGACCAGCAACGTCTCGGTTACAGACAATCCCAACGCCCCCAGGCGGAAGTAGAGACCTCAAGGATCCGGGTCGGGTGGACGATCATGGCGCCGACCGCCCGACACCGCTGCCATTCACGTTAGCGGAGCCCACGGCCCGCCAGATTGCGGGGTGGCGATCCCATCCGCCACTGCAGTGCTCCAGTTGCGCAGCGGTGGCGATCAACCTCGCGTCGTCGCCGTACCGGCCGGTCAGCAGGACCCCCACGGGCAGCCCCTCGGCCGTGACCCCCACGGGCAGCGAGACCGACGGATCGCCCGTGACGTTGAACACCGCACAGTAGGGCGAGAACCGGCGTTGCCGGTCGAAGTCCTCGGCCGGGTCGCCGCCCTCGGCGAACCAGCCCAGCGGCGCCTGCGGCGCGGCGAGGGTCGGGCAGAGCAGCAGGTCACAGCCGGCGGTGCGGCGCACACTGAGGCGTACCTGCGCCTGCAGTTCGCCGAGCGTGGCGGTGAGGGTGCCGGCGGAGATCTCCGCGCCCCGGGCCCGCAGGTGGCGGGTCAGCGGCAGCAGCGTGCTCTCCCGCCCCGACGGCACGGGCGCGAGCGCCAGCACGTACCAGACGATCTCGAACAGCGGCCACACGGCGGGCCCGAGGGGCGCGGGGACGTCGACCACCTCGTGGCCGGCGGCGGTGAGCAGCGCCGCCGCCCGGTCCACGGCGGCGAGGCAGTCGGGGTGCACCGGCTCGTCGGCGAGCATCGGGGTGGTGAACCGGCCGACCCGCAGCCGCCCCGGGTCGGCCGCGCGGGCCGCGCCGAGCCAGCCGCCCGCCGGCGGACCGGGCGCCAGGTAGGGCTCCCCGGGCACCGGTCGGCCCAGCACGTCGAGCAGCGCCGCGACGTCGGCGACCGTACGCCCGATCGGCCCGCTGGTGGGCAGGCCGAAGGCGCCGGAGCCGACCGGCCCGCCGGAGACCAGGCCCCGGCTCGGCTTGTAGCCGACCAGGCCGCACAGCGAGGCGGGGATGCGCAGCGAGCCGCCGCCGTCGGAGCCCTGGGCGAGGGGCACCAGCCCGGCCGCGACGGCCGCCGCCGCCCCACCGCTGGAGCCGCCGGCGGTGTACGCCAGGTCCCACGGGTTGCGGGCCGGCGGCGCGACCAGCCCTTCGGAGTAGAGCGAGCAGCCCAGCTCGGACGTGGTGGTCTTGCCCAGGCTCACCAGCCCCGCCTCGGCCATGAACCGGACCACGTCGGCGTCCACCGGCGGTACGAAGTCGGCGAACGCCGCCGAGCCGAAGGTGGTGCGCACCCCGGCGGTGAGGGTGAGGTCCTTCACGGCTGTCGGCACGCCGTGCAACGGGCCGCGCTCGTCGGCGGGCACGGCGTCGGCGGCGCGGGCCGCCGCGCGGGCCCGCTCGCCGGTGACCGTGACGAACGCGCCGACGGTGTCGCCGAGCGCGTCGACCCGGGTCAGGTGGTGCTCCACCAACTCGACGCTGGACAGCTCACCACCGGCGATCGCGGCGGCCTGCTCCAGCGCGGTCAGGTCGTGCGGCTCGGCCATCCCCTCATCCTGCCCGCCCGTCCGCCGCCGCGCCGCGCGACACGAGCGGCGGTGCGACGAGCGCCATATCCCCCTGACATGACCACATCGGGATGACCGCGGACCGGCACCCGACACAGAGGATGGACATCGATCGATGGTGGCCCCCGTCCACCGGTGGCCCCGCAACGCCGCTACCGACCCCCACCCCCGCAGGAGCCGCCGTGCAACCCGTACCCGCCCGCCACCCCGGCGCCACCCGCCGCTGGTGCGCACGCGCCGCCCGACCGCTACTGGCCCTCGCCCTGGTCGGCGCGGGTCTGACCGCCTCGCCCGCCGCGCCGGCCGGGGCCCAGGACGTGCCCCCGGCCGCCCTGCTCGCCGCCAACCCGTACGAGCGGGGCCCCGCGCCCACCGTGGCCAGCATCGAGGCCACCCGTGGCCCGTTCGCCACCGCCCAGACCACCGTCTCCGCCAGCAGCGTCAGCGGCTTCGGCGGCGGCACGATCTACTACCCCACCAGCACCGCCGAGGGCACCTTCGGCGCGGTCGCCATCTCCCCCGGCTTCACGGCGCGCCAGACCGCGGTCGCGTGGCTCGGCCCCCGCCTGGCCTCGCAGGGCTTCGTCGTCATCACGATCGACACCCGGTCCGTGTACGACCAGCCGGCCAGCCGGGGCAGCCAACTGCTGGCCGCCCTCGACTACCTGACCAACACCAGCACGGTCCGCACCCGCATCGACCGCAACCGGCTCGCGGTGATGGGGCACTCGATGGGCGGCGGGGGCAGCCTGTCGGCGGCCAGCACCCGGCCCGCGTTGCAGGCGGCGATCCCGATGACCGGTTGGCACACCCAGAAGAGCTGGTCGTCGGTGCGCGTACCGACCCTGGTCATCGGGGCCGAGAACGACACCGTGGCGCCGGTCTCCTCGCACTCGGAGCCGTTCTACACCAGCCTCCCGGCCACGCTCGACAAGGCGTACCTGGAGCTGAACGCGGCGAGCCACTCCGCGCCCACGTCGTCGAACGTGACGGTGGCGAAGTACAGCATCTCCTGGCTCAAGCGGTTCGTCGACGACGACACCCGCTACGAGCAGTTCCTCTGCCCGGCCCCCCGGGGCTCGGCGATCGAGGAGTACCGGGACACCTGCCCGCACTCCTGACCCACGCTCCGGAGCCGTCGCGCGCACACTGGGGGCCGCGACGGCTCCGGATTCCATGCCGCGCGCAGGGCCGCCGGATCCGACCGGACCGGCCGCCCTGCGCGCCAGGCGGTGGCGCGTCTCAGGACCGGGTGCCGAGGAACCGCAGCGCGTTGCCGCCGAGCAGCAGGTCGCGCTGCTCGCCGCTGAGGAAGTCCGCCTCGCGGACCACCCGGCCGACCGGCCGCTCCCCCAGCGGGTACGGATAGTCGCTGCCCACGAGCACCCGCTCGGCGCCCATCGTGTCGACCAGCAGCCGCAGGGCGGGCGTGGAGAAGACCACCGAGTCGACGCAGAACCGGTCGACGTACGAGCTGGGCGGGGCGGTGGAGGCGCCGCGCACCAGGTCGCCCCGGCGGTGCCAGGCGTTGTCGGCGCGGCCCAGCCAGAACGGGAAGCTGCCGCCGCCGTGCGCGAAGCAGATCCGCAACGTGTCGGGCACCCGGTCGAAGACGCCGCCGAGGATCAACGCCAGCACCGACAGGTGCGTCTCGGCGGGCATCCCGGCGAGCCAGCGGGCCATCCACCGGTCCAGCCGGGGGCCGCCCGGCATGTCCCAGGGGTGCACGAAGACCGGGGCGCCCACCTCGGCGCAGTGCGTCAGGAACTCCACGATCCCTGCGTCGTCCAGGTCACGGTCGCCGACGTGGTTGCCGATCTCCACCCCGGCGTGCCCGGCCGCGAGGCAGCGGTCCAGCTCGGCGCAGGCCGCCGCCGGGTCCTGCAACGGCACCTGGCAGAACGGCACCAGCCGGTCGCCACCGGCGGCGGTGACCTCGAGGGTGAGGTCGTTGAAGATCCGCGCCACCTTCACCGCCTGGTCGGCGGGGCGGTCGTAGCTGAAGAAGACCGGGGTGGGCGAGACGACCTGCACGTCCACGCCGTCGGCGTCCATGTCGCCGAGCCGGGTCGGCGCGTCCCAGCACTCCGCCCCGACGGGACGGAACTCCGTCTCCCCCACCATGATCATGGCGGCCCGCTCGGAGTCGACCCGCAGCCGGGGCCAGTCGGACCCGCCGCACGCCGCGCCGAGGTCCGGCCACCCCTTCGGTACGACGTGCGTGTGCACGTCGACCACCGGAGGCCGCGCCTGCCCTGCTCCGGCGGGCATCAGCCCTTGCCCGGATGCAGCGCGCCGCAGTTGGCGCAGGTACGCGCGGCCTCGTCGCCGTAGAAGGCCGCGAAGACCGGGGGCAGGTCGGCGGCGATGTCCCGGACCTGCAGCTCCACCTCGTGCACCTTGTGCCCGCACTCGGTGCAGTACCACTGGAACTTCTCCAACGTGCCCTCCTCGCGCACCCGCTCCACGACCACGCCGATCGAGCCGGCCTCGGGGCGCTGGGGCGAGTGCGGGGTGTTGCGCGGCAGCATCCACATCTGGCCCTCGCGCACGTGCACCGTACGTGGCCCCTCCGGGAGCATCAGGTTGATGTGCATGTTGCCCTTGACCTGGTAGAAGAACTCCTCGTACGGGTCGACGTGGAAGTCGGTGCGCTGGTTGGGCCCGCCCACCACCATCACGATGAAGTCGTCCCCGCCCGGGAACATCTCCTTGTTGCCGACCGGGGGCTTGAGCAGGTGCTGGTTCTCCGCGATCCACCCCGGAAAGCTGAACGGCTCGGCGATCTCACTCACGACGTCTGACCTCCTTGTGGGAGCACGGCCACGGCCTGGATCTCGATCAACAGGTGCGGGTGGGGCAGTTGGTGTACGGCGACGGTGGTGCGGGTGGGGCCGGTGGCGTCGAAGT